>CP082942.1:3454650-3768710 GCA_019933195.1 Clostridium sporogenes | reverse complement strand
ATATCTTTCTCATCTGGTCTATTTTTAGCAAGAGTATTAGAAAAAGAATGCTCACCTATAAATGCTGTACCTGCAACAACTTTAAAACCATCTAATTCTAATATATCCTTCAGTTCTATTAATGCATCATCATAATTTCTATTTCCATAAACCACTACTGCTATTGCCAATGCATCATTACTAATAATAGTTTTTAAATATTTTAAAAGCACATTAGGAACTCTACCTGCATAAACAGGAACTCCTACTACAACAATATCCTCTTTTGAAAAATCCATAACTTTTTCTCTTACCTTTGGTAATGTAAAATCAATACTATTTATTTTTTCTTTTACCTTAAAATCTTCTGAAAGTTTTTCTGCTATACCATATACTACCTTTTTAGTTGTATCCGTAGCACTAAAGTACATTATATTTATTCTCTTATTCATCAAGTTTTTCTCCCTCCTGAATTTGTATCCAACTAATTAAAACTGTTTTAAATTATTCTAAATATTATATCAATCTAATTAAAATTATTCTAAGTCATTCTAAATATTGTATCAAACTAGTTAAAACTATTCTGAATTATTCTAACTGTGGTATCAATCTAACTAACGCTTATTCTATATTATCCTAAATTTCCTATCAATTTAATTAAAACTATTCTAAATCATTCTAAGTATCGTATCAATCTAATTAAAACTATTCTAAATCATTCTAAGTATCGTATCAATCTAATTAAAACTATTCTAAATGTTATATTACTCTAAATTAAAGCTATTCTAGATTACTCTAAGTATTGTATCAATCTAAATTAAAGCTATTCTAGATTATTATAAATGTCACATTAATCTAATTAAAACTACTCTAGATTATTTAAAATTATGAAAAATACTAAAATATGTATATATCACATATGAGCCTGAACAAAACTTTATGTCTTTTATTTATTACTATTAATGAACTATAAGATATATTACTAAAATCTAAAAAGAATATACTTCCGAATAAATTTAATTTGAATGTATCAAAAATAAATAAATGCACGTAGTAAACTATATGAATAATCTTTGATAGTTCTTAATATTGAGAAGTTAAAAATTTTTGTAATTCCTCACAGGACGTAAGGAGCTAGTGTTGAAACCAAGGATGGTGTCTCCACTGGGTAAAAAATCTTTAATGGTACAATATTTAAAACTTCTTAGCAAAATGAGTTGGTTTATTAGTGTATTTTTTATCTTTGCCGTTGCAAAATTAGATCTATTTTCATAGGACTTATCTCAAAATTTTGCTCCGAATTGTATTTACATATTATGTATTTTGTGTCATATTATATATTGTAGTAATTTAAATATATTTACTAATAAGGATAGGTGAATACATGGATTTAATTAAATACTATGGATCAATTATAAAAAATAATATAGATACTCCATCACGTACTCGTGCTCTTTTAAAAACGGGATATAGTCTTAATTATAAATTTATGGACAAGTTCCCTAACCATAAACTTCCTTCATCCCTACAGTATCTTGAAAAAATATGTATGAAATTTATATTAGAACCACTTAAATATCCAAAGCAATCTGCAATGGTAAATTTATTTGCTCCTTGTGAATTTTTACATGCTTTAAATATTTATCCTATGTTTGTTGAAGGGACTGCTTCTTATTTATCGGGAACAAAATGTGAAGATGCTTTTATAGATTATGCAGAAAAAATGAATATTCCAGAAACCCTTTGTAGTTATCATAAAACCTTTATAGGAGCTGCTGAATCAAATATTCTTCCAAAACCTCGATTCTCAGTTACAACTACCATGGCCTGTGATGCTAATATAAATACCTTTAGACATGTTTCAAATTATTTTGGTATTGACCTATACATCATAGATATTCCTTATGAATATTCAAAGGATGGAGAAGAATATGTAGTTTCTCAATTACATGAAATGGTGGAAATGATTCAAGATATAATGAAAGTTAAATTAAATGAAGATGAGTTAAAGAGAGTACTTCATACTGAAAATCTTTCAAGAAAATATCAGTTGAAATATATGAAAGAACTTTCTATTAGATATTTCCCTAATACATTGACCCTTGAGATGTATAAACTCTTTACTTCTCATATAGCTATGGGAAGGCCCGAAACTTTAGAATTTTATAAAAGACTTTATGAAGATATACTTACCTATGATAAATGTGAATGCAAAAAATTTTTATGGGTTCATTTACTGCCTTTTTATCAAGAAACTCTAAAAAAATACTTTAACAATAATAAGGACATGCAATTGTTAGCTTGCGATTTATCCTTCGATTATCTAGAAAAATTAGATGTAAATAACCCTTATAATGCAATAGCAAAAAAACTAATATTAAATCACTTTAATGGTCCACAGTTGAGAAGGGCAAACAGTATATTACATACAGCAAAAACACTTAATGCAGATGCCGTAATAAATTTTTGTCATTGGGGTTGTAAGCAATCTAATGGAGGATCTATGCTACTTAAAAAGCTTATGGATAAAAATAATATCCCTTATCTATCCATAGATGGAGATGGAGTTGATAGACGAAATTCTCATGATGGTCAACTTCGTACCAGACTAGAAGCATTTTTTGAAATTTTGAAAAATAATGAACAAATATAGTATAGGTAACTAAATGAGAAAATTGCATAATTCATTTTTAAATATAATTATAGAGCTTTCGCATTAATAGATTTATACACAATATACTTTTTTTCAAATTTAAAGTTAACACAATATATTGTAGTATTTATTCTTAGTGCAACAGCCCCATATTTGCTTAAATACAATATGTTATATGCCTATTAGAAATCTTTTAATTATGCAATTTTATCAAATATTATTTTATATAAAGTAAATAAATTAGGTTAGTGTACAAATAAGTACACTGGATATAATAAGTTATCTTTAGTGATTATAATATAGATAGTAAATAATAATATAGACATAGATAATACAAGGAGGTATTTAGATATGTTTGCATATACTTGTAAGTATACTCCCCTTTCCATACTTGAGGCTTTTGATGAAGTTCCTATAAAAATAAATTCTATAGCCTACGCCTTTGACAAATCTGATGCACTTATGCACCCAAATATGTGTACATATTGTAAGTCTCTATTTGAGAACCTTATTAATTGTAATAGTGATCAATTAATATTGATGAACTGTTGTGACAGCATGAGAAGACTATATGATGTTTTAAAATCTCAATCAAATATTAAATATTTATATATGATAGACTTACCTCACAAAAACAATTGTTGCTCACGTATTTTGCTTAAAGAATCCTTTATGAAGTTTATAGACAACTATGAAAAGTTCAGCAATAAACAGTTTAACATAGAAAAGTTCAAATTATCTATTGAAAACCATATTGCTCACAGTGGTAATTTAAATAATAATTTTAACAATAGTATTGCTCTTTTAGGTGGTAGATGTGATGAATCTTTTATAAATATGATAGAAAACTGCACTGGATCTTCAGTATTAAATCTTACATGTACAGGAGAAAATTTCATATTGGACAAACTGCCAAATTTATCTTCTATAGATGAACTAATTTTATGGTATGCTGAAACTATTTTATCTCAAGTTCCTTGCATGAGAATGTCCAATATTTCCTATAGAGAAAAACTTATTCTTTCTAATGATATATCAGGAATTATTTATAACACAGTAAAATTCTGTGATTATTACTCCTTTGAATATGCATCCATTAAAAATAAAATTAATATTCCCATACTAAAAATTGAAACTGATTATACTAATCAAAGTAAGGGACAACTAAAAACCAGAATAGAGGCTTTTATTGAGAAATTAAAAGGACAAAGAAAAACAATTCATAAAACTGTACCTAATATAGAAGATAATTACTATGTAGCAGGTATTGATAGTGGCTCAACTTCCACCAATGTAGTTATATTAGATAAAGATAAAAATATTATAAGCTACTCCATAGTAAGCACTGGTGCTAAAAGTATTCATGGTGCAAAAACTGCACTAGATGATGCATTAAAGAAAGCTCATGTTTCAAAAGATGATATTAAATACATTGTTTCCACTGGTTATGGGAGAGTAAATATTCCTTTTGCCAATGAAAATATTACTGAAATAACCTGCCATGGCATTGCAGCTCATTATTTAAATCCTAGTGTAAGAACAGTTATAGATATTGGTGGTCAAGACAGTAAAGTAATAAAATTAGATGACAATGGTAATATAAAAGACTTTGCCATGAACGATAAATGTGCTGCTGGTACTGGACGTTTTTTAGACATGATGGCTAGAACCCTACAAATAAACATTGATGAAATGAGTAAAGAAGGCCTTCATTGGAGTGAAGATCTTAAAATAACAAATATGTGTACTGTATTTGCAGAATCAGAGGTTGTATCACTTATAGCTGAAAACAAAGAAAAATGTGATATAATTCATGGACTTAATGATTCAATAGCTTCAAAAATGCTATCCTTATTAAATAGAGTAGGTAATGAAGGTGCTTATATGATGACTGGAGGTGTAGCAAAAAATCTAGGAGTAGTAAAAGCCCTAGAAACAAAGCTTAATAGCAAAATATTTATATGTGAAGAACCTCAAATATGTGGTGCCTTAGGGGCAGCTTTAATAGCTCTTAAAAAATAGAAATAAACTTTTTTAAAACTAAAATTAGCAATTTGATCATATATATATCTATTTATTACATTCATTTTTTATCCAATGACTATCCGCTCTAATACTCCCATCGCACTCTGTGAAAGCGATTCGCACCAAATCGAAGATTTGGACTCTCTGCTTTTCTTCAAAGTGGGAGTAAAGAGCGGATACGTCCCTGGATAAGTATTTATCCTAAATGATAACAACTTCTAAGGAGCAGAATCCCTAAGAAGTCTGTTAATAAGCTTCAGAAGGAGTAAAAATCCCCTAAGGTTAGCCCACTGTTTATATTCCATATATTAATAATGATGTTTAATAAATATTTAGTTTTTTTCATTATTAATAATTCTATAGTTTCTGTGCAATGCTATTTAGTTCTTCACTCATAGAAGTTATTTCTTCTATACCTGCTGTAATTTGCTGCGAAGCTGCTGCCTGTTCTTGACTTGAAACTAATGAGCTTTGGCTTTTTTTACTTACGTCCTCTACCTTTATCTTAATGTTATCTGTTAACTCTTTAATTCTTGGTACTGTACTTTTAGATTGCTCAGACAACCTTCTTATTTCCTGTGCAACTACACCAAACCCTTTGCCAGCCTCTCCTGCTCTAGCAGCTTCAATAGCTGCATTTAATCCAAGCATCTTTGTTTCATCAGCTATTGCCTTTATAAAGGAAGATATTTCGTTAATTTCCTCTGATACAGTTATTATTTTGTCTATCTCTTGATTTAAATCCTGTTCATTGGTATGAATTTGAGATGCAGATGCTGCCAACTGTTCAATAGTAGCAGAGATCTCTGAAAGATTATCTTCAAGATTATTAGACATAGTTCTCAATTTGTCTGCAACTTCCTGTGGCATAATTATGCAGAAAGATCCTACAACTTTGTTTCCATTTTCCTCGTCAAGTAATGGATATCCTGATAAAGTTACAGGAACTCCATATTCTAAAGTTTTCACTTGTTCTAACTGTGGTTTTCCTGTTTTTATTACTTTACTTGCTATAAAATCTTCTTTAAGCTCATCTCCAGATTTTATAGTTGGGACATCAAATTTTTCTGAAGATTGTATATTTACAATTTTATTTAAATCCGTTGTAAATAAAAATGCCCCCTCTGGAAACATTTCTCCTAGCATTGGAGCGAAACTTCCAAAGGATTTACCAATAGGATGTAACTTAGGAACCGCCATAGCAAAGGCTCCAACTACATTATCTTCTTCATCTGCAATTGGAATTGATGTAACAGTTAACCTTGTTCCATAAACAGAGCGGTCAATATTCTGAGATAAAACCTTTCTTTGACGCATTGCAACAAAAGTAGTACTGTCACTACCTAATTTATTGCCTACACTAAGTAATTTAATGTCAAGCGAATCAGAAGATTTTACCCATACTATAGTATCACCCTTAATTATTCCAAATATAACTCCTCCTGGAATTGTATTTGCCTGTACCTCCGCTAGTATCTTTAAACTTTCTAATTCATTTACTGAAATCATAATATGTCCTCCCTATATTAAAATGTTCATTACAAACACATAAAGCATTAAATCACTTATTTTTCATTATATTTTTACACTTCCATAATAAAAAATATTTTCCCCCAGTGATAATGATAGTACTCTATCACCTCTCTTTTTCTATATTTTGTTTGTATATTTTACACAATTCTACATAACATTAGTTATTCCTTCCTAATATTAGAATGATACCCCTGTATTATAGGGATTAATATGGACAATTTACGTCCTTTATTTACTTTTATTTACAAACTAAATAACATACTGCTTAATTACAAAAGGGCAAGAAAATATTAGATAAGTGGCTTAAATATGCAAAGTGCATGATTACAGGTTACTAAATTAAAAAGATTTTTTAATGAAACACAAGCCCATAAAAAGAGTAAAATATAAAGAAATAATTTACCCTGTTCAACAAATTAATTAAACTTGAAGAAACTAAGTTGAAGAAAACCTTTTATAAACTAAAAATATATCATTATTAAAATTTTTTAGCTAAAAATGCATATGAAAAATTGAATAACATATAAGAACAGAAGGACTCATATCAACACTTTTTATCAGTGATATGAATCCTTTTTCTTATATTGTATCTATTTTATTATTATCTTTTAATTAGAGGAAATGCTATAACATCTTTTATGGTATAAGAACCAGTAAGAAACATTATCATTCTATCAATGCCTATTCCTGATCCTCCAGTTGGTGGCATCGCAGTATCGATAGCAACAGCAAATTCTTCATCCATTGGACTTGCTGTTTCAAGCCCACCTCTTAGTTTTGACGCTTGCTGATGCAAAAGTATTCTTTGCTTTAATGGGTCATTAAGTTCTGAATAAGCATTTCCAAGCTCAACACCATAAGCATAAGGTTCAAACCTTTCGATTAAATCCGAGTTATGTCTATGAATCTTACATAGTGGAGAAGATTCTTCAGGAAAATCTATAACGAAGGTTGGTTGAATTAGTTTCTTTTCAGAATACACTTCAAACAAATTAACTATTAATTCTCCCTTTGAACATTCATCAATAACTAATCCCTCATTTTGACTTTCTATTAAGAGATCATTGTACCTAATACTTTTAATAATTTCTTCCCTTGTAAGGGTCTCAACATCAATTCCTGTATCCTTTTTTACAAGGTCACACATCTTTGCTCTATTCCACGGAGCTTTAAAATCAATTTCTACGTCTCCATACTGAATCTTTGTTGTTTTATTAACTTTATTAAATACATATTCATATATATTCTCCATAAGTTCCATCATGTCATTATAGTCAGCATAAGACATATAACATTCAAATAAGCTAAATTCTGGATAATGTGTTCTGTCAATTCCCTCATTTCTAAAAGCTCTTGCAAAAGTATAAACTCTTTCAATTCCTCCAACTATAAGTCTTTTTAAATATAATTCTGGAGAAACATTCATATATACATTACAATCCAATGCGTTAACAAAGGTTGTAAATGGCTTTGCTTCTCCTCCACCGTATTTAGTATCCAAAATAGGAGTATCTGCCTCAATAAAGTTTAAATTATTTAAATATTCTCTGATAGCTGTTATGGCTTTTGAACGTTTAATAAATCGTTCTTTAACGCCCTTATTCATTATCATATCTAATGAACGATGTCTTTGTCTTAAGTCATCATCTTGTATACCGTGATATTTTTCTGGAAGTGTTCTAATGGACTTTGACAATAAATCAAACTGGTGTACTCTAATAGTGATTTCACCCGTCTGTGTCTTAAATACAGTTCCATTAACTCCAATAATATCTCCTACATCAATTAATTTTAATATTTCATAACTTTTAGCACTTATTAGCTTTTTACTTAAAAATATTTGTATATTTCCTTTTTCATCTATAACATTGGCAAATGTGGCATTTCCCATCCTTCTTATTAGCATAACTCTTCCTGCTAATGTAAATTCTTGTTCTTCTTTTATATTTTCAAAGTTATCAAAAATATCCTTAGTATGAGTTATATCTTTGTAGCTATAAGGATATGGATTAACCCCCAATTCATAAAGCTTATTTAACTTTTTAACTCTTTCTACTGCAAATTCATTTGAATCTGGCATTATCTTTTCTAAATTTTCTATACTTTCAAATTCCTTATACATTTTAGCTATACCACCTTTAAATATTTATTTATGATTTAACAGATTTTTAAACAAATAAAAAAACCTTCACCTCCAAGATTTTAATCTTGAGGACGAAAGTTATATATTCGTGGTACCACCTCAGTTTATCCATATGTTGCCATATAAACCTCTTCAAGTACATAATTAATTGTATACTCTATAACTTATAACGGGTTATACCGTCACAGCCTACCTCTGAAACTAGAATCGGTGTGCAACTCTGAGACCTTCTTCAATAAAAAATCCTTGCCCATTCTCACCTTGTAGAGCTCTCTGTAAATTCATATATTTATCTACTCTTCTCTTCATAGTCTTTAAAAGATTATAACATAAAAAAATCATATATGTCCATACTTTAAATTACTACTATTTGTGAATAAATAAGTAGTACTCATATGCTAAGAGTAATTTACAATTTTCTTAATTAAATTAATAAAAGTTAAAATGACTTCTATTAAAATTTATTATATTTTCAACATTGTGCTAAAACATAGCCTAATTTTGAAACACTCTCTTTTTATTTAAAATATTCATATATACTTCTTTCAATATATCATATGGTATATTCCATTGCTTTATTAATGTCCCGACACAATTTTTTACCTAAGCAATTGCTTTAGTCTTTGTTCTTTGCAGATATAGATATACTTATTTTTGTTCCCATATTAACTTTACTTTTAACTTCTATACTACCTTTGTGTTCTTTTACAATCCATTTTGCTATAGAAAGTCCTAATCCACTGCCGCCTTTATCCTTTGTCCTAGACTTATCCACTCTATAAAATCTATTAAAAATATAAGGTATATCCTCCTTTGGAATTCCTAAACCTGTATCTTCAACTGTAATAACCACTTTATTTTTATTTATATGTGATCCAATAGTTATTTTTCCTTGTTCAGGTGTGAACTTTAAACTATTATCTACAAATATTCGTAAGGCTTGCTTTAACAATTTATAATCTGCAAAGATTAAAATATCATCATTACTTTCATTAATAATATCATGACTTGAATTTATTAACCTAGTTTCTCGTACAATTTCATCCAATAATTTATTTATATGAAACTCTTCTTTATGAATCTTCTGAGTCTTTTTATCAGCCCTTGCTAAGAATAATAATTTTTCAACTAAATCCTTCATATTTTCGGACTCATCTTTAATAGCTGTAACCGCTTCTTCTAAAACTTCTCTATCATTTTTTCCCCATCTATAAAGCATATTTGCATATCCTTGAATAACTGCAATAGGGGTTCTAAGTTCGTGGGAAGCGTCTGATACAAAACGATTTTGATTTTCATAAGACTCCTCAATTCTATCAAACATATCATTAACAGTTTGAGTAAGTTCTCTTAATTCATCATGGAAACCTTTCACATTAAGACGAGTATCTAAGTTTTGTATATTTATCTTTTTTATTGTATAATTCATTTCATTTATAGGGTCAACAACTTTTTTACCTATACGAGAACCAAATTTTATAATTATAATTAAAATGAAAATATCAAGAACTCCTATAATAATAAAATATAAATGAAGATATTCATTTTCCTTTTGTAAATCACTTATAACTTGTATATAATATATTTCACTTTTAAATTCAAAACTTTTATTTAAAATTAATCTTTCTAAATTATCATTTCCTGTTATAAGATATGGTAAATCCTTTTTAAAATGCCCATAATGTTCTTTCGTCTTTTTATTGGTTGAGTAAACAACACTTTTATCATTTTCCAAAATACTTATAGATACATTACCTTTCTTAGCAATGCTATCGATTAATTCCTTTGGAACTTTTGGCACATCTTTTATATTATTTGATACTATTTCTGCATACATATTTAAGTTACTCTTAGCCTCTTTTATTAAAAAAGACCTAAAACCAAACAAAACTGTATATGTGAATAAAAATAGTAATATTGATATTATAAGTGTATACATAAAATTCAACTTAAAAGTAATAGAAAACCTTAATCTTACTTTGAATTTATCTAATAAAGCTTTAATAATTCTTGGAACTACTATTATTACTTGCTTTGTAATTATATAAGTATATTTAAAAATATCTTTAATAAACTTTATAAGGCTTAGTATTTTATTCATCTTTTAAAAGATACCCCACTCCTCTAATTGTATATATAAATCTTTCATTATACTTATTATCAATTTTTGTCCTCAAATATCTTACATAAACATCTACCACATTAGTATCTCCTAAATAATCAAAACCCCATACCTTATTTAATATTTGATCTCTATTTAAAGCAATATTTTTATTTTCCATAAAGAATTTTAATAAATCAAACTCAGTCTTTGTAAGATCTATAACTTCTTTATTATAGTATACAATATGTTTATCTAAATCTAATTCTAACCCTTTTATACATATAGTATTAGAATATTTTATATCTATCTTTTTTCTTTTAAATGCTACTCTTATTCTAGCTAAAAGTTCTTCTATGGCAAAAGGTTTACTAATATAATCATCAGCACCAGTATCTAATCCCATTACAATATCTGTGGTTTCATCCTTAGCCGTTAACATTATTATGGCTATATCTGATATTTGACGTATTCTTCTACAAACCTCCATACCATTTAGCTTAGGAAGCATTATATCTAATAATATTAAATCATATTTTTCATTTAAAGCTTTATTTAAACCCTCTCTACCATCATAGGCTTGTTCTATTTCATATCCTTCATATTGCAATTCTAGTTGAAGAAAACGAGAAATTTTAACTTCATCTTCTACTATAAGAATTTTTCCCTTACGCTGTTTATCCATTTTGATTCCTCCAAAAATTATTTCACTAAACAAAAAACTATTTATATAAATTATATCTTACTTAACAATATAAGTATGTATATTTAGTAATATTCTTAAATTACGACTTAACATCCTTTAAAGGGTGAGAATTAAAACAATAAATACTTTTGCTTAATAGATAGCTATAAAAATAAAGTATTCTTATTATTTTTCTAGATATCTATTTTCTCTAAAAGTATTTATTATTTTAATGCATTTAAAAGATGTTATTATAATTTCCAATTGTAAGGGAAACCCACAAAATCTTTAATTATAATATTCATGTTAAGTTAATTATAAGTTTAAAAATTATAAAATTAAGTCTAAATTCTATATGTAAGTATCTAAAAAAGCGCTAGCGCGGTCGGAGACTTTCTATAGTAATTAATTTGTATTTCTATGTGAAAAAATATTGATTTTATTCATAATAATCGGCGTAGCCAGAAGATTTTCTGTTAAATACATGAGAATTTCTTTTTATATTATAAGACACTAGTGTTTAAAGTTTGTAATTGAAATACTAATTGTAGATTCTCAAAATAGAGAAATAACATTTGTAACTGATATGTTTAAGTTATTAACTGTGGAAATAGCATGGTTGTATAAAAAACGTTGGGAAATAGAACTTTTTTTCAAATGGATAAAACAAAATCTTAAAATCAAAAAAATTATAGGACATAGTTTAAATGTAGTAATGATGCAAATAATATCAGCTATAATGACTTTTTTAATGTTAAAACTTATAGAAAAAGAATCTATTAGCTTTATCATATTAAATTTGTTTGCTAACGCAAATAGGATTAAATGTAAGTTTAAGTTAGATAAATGTTATGAAAATGCATTTTTGTCATGCTACGCATTAATTTTCTAAGGAAAATTTTATGAGAGCCTTGCTGAAAATAATTTTTATAAATACTTATTGGTTAACAGTATTTATTCTTTTAACTCTCATCTATGCTTTATACTATGTAATCTAAAAAATCTAGGCTAGCTTCAGTATATTAAAAATGGGGATATGTGGCGTAAAGGGCATTCGAAAAAGCTTAGATATTCTTATTTGTTTTTTGAAAATATATTAGAAAAAACTGATTGTTTGAGCGAATAGCGAGTTATCATTTTTTTCAATATATTTTATAAAAACAAATTTAGAATATATTAGCGAATTGAGTTGCCCTTCTAGACACATATCCCTTTTTAATATACTAAAGGTAAACTACCTTTTAAGTCGTAATTTCCTTACTTTATGAAATAATTTTTATCTAGTATTTATTTAATCACAAGCTTCTTTTTCTTCAGATAAATCATCAACTATATTATTAACTTTAGTTGATACTTTATTTAAAACATCATTAATTTTAGAATCTTCTCCTGATTTTTTTTCTACTCTGATGCTATGCTTTGTAACTAAGGCAATTACAGTAGCAGCTATCATAACCGGAAATGCTAAAACAGCACACAATATAACCACATTAACTGGCACTTTTAATATAGTTTCTTCTTTTTTGCTAACTACAACTTTAGTCTTATTACCTTTTCTAATTAACATTTTAATTTTTTTTAATAATTTACTTTCACAGCATGGTTCCTCACTAATCTTTTTGTTCTTTTCAAGATATACTAAAGCTTCTATAACATCTCCATCAAATTTTTCTAATACCTCTTTTGCTTCTTCATAGCTTACATTTGCTCTCTTTCTTAATAAGTCTATTTGTTCTAAAGATACACTCATTTTAGAATCCCTCCATTTTTATTATATATTTAAGAAAATACATATAACTAATAATTTCTTTTACCTTATGACTTTATTATATATAGTAAAAATTAGAAGGACTTTAATAAAAGATTAGAATTTGATTAGAAAATCAATCTTCATATATAAATTAATTTTAATCTTTAATTTAATTAATAGACTTTCTCAAAATAAATTATTATATAAAAGTATTTTAAAATATCTAGATATATATAATAAATGATTAAGTTTCTAAATAGAATTTGGCTACAAAACAAAAAAGGGACTTCTCATATTGCATTTTACAATAAAAAGAACCTATATGAATAGACTCTTTTTTACTTATATCCATTCTATAGGTTCCATTTTATTGTGAGATAGCCCCTTTTATATCATCATTCTTTCTATTATTTAATTATTCTAATACGTTCTTCTAAAGGTTTATATTCTTTTTCATCTGGTTTTACAGTTGGTTTTCCAAAAGGCATTTGAGCTATAAGTTTCCAATTGTTTGGTATATCCCATTCTTTTTTTAGATCCTCTTCAATAAGTTCATTATAATGTTGCAATGAAGCTCCAAAACCTTCTATTTCTAATGATGTCCATATAACAAATTGATGCATTCCACTAGCTTGTTGAGACCATATTGGGAAATTATCTTTATATAACGCAAATTGCTTCTGAAGATCTTCTACTACACTCATATCTTCAAAATATAAAACTGTTCCATATCCATTAGCAAAAGAATTTATTTTTTCTTCAGTACTTTTAAATTTATCCTCAGGTACTATCTTTCTTAAAGATTCTTTTGTGATACTCCATAATTTGTCATGTTTATCTCCTAATAACAGTACAATTCTTGCACTTTGAGAATTAAAAGCAGATGGTGTGTGTTTTACTGCATGCTCAATAATTTCTTTAATTCTATCATCTGAAACTACCTTTTCCTTACTTATTCCATAAAATGTACGTCTTTCTTTTATTGCTTCATAAAAATCTTTCTTCATTATTAATCCCTCCAATATTATATATAATTATATTTTTACTATTAAAATATAATTATGATTTACATAAAGCTTTTTCATATCTAAAATTCCAATTTATATTTTCTAACTTTATTCTTTGTATAAAACTAAATATTATATTCCTTATATCTTCAATTATAATTCATATATTAATGAATTTTACAATTCTCTTTAATGATATTATTCCATATATTCTCTTATTGGTCAATAATTATTTTCAGTTAATTATTATTATTTATTTTCATTTTAATTTCTTTCTAATAAATACACTTATGTTTCCATATAAATTTTTCTTGCTATTGAATAATAATTTCTATTCCTAATTAACCACAAAGACTTCTACTGCTAAGTTGCAGCTATTAGATACAATATAAAAAACTATCTCAAAATAAAATTTAATTTAAGATAGTTTCTTATATTACTAATATTACTAATTTATATTATTAATTGATTCTACTTTATTGACTGGAAACTCTTTCATAAGGAGCGCATCTAAATCTTCATTAAATAAATTAACAGCTGAAATTTGGTGATTTTCATAAGTATAATAATAATATGCAGCCGATTCACTACACATTGCAGAAGTGTATAATGTATAATCACAAGCACCATCAGATTTTAAAACTGTTCCTTTGGGAATTTCACAATTAGACAATATATGAAATATACCATTTACTCCTTCAATTTCATTATCAATATCCATAATATTATTTTTTAAATAAACTGCCCTAACAAAGCGAGAGGGTGGAGTAAAATCTCCTGGTAATCCAAAAGTTCCAGACCCTTGACTAAAAGCAGATAACTCTAAGTCATTCCATGTAACATTATCAAATTGTTTAGCTCTCACTCCAATATATTGACGTAAATTGCTTAAATGCCATTCAAAATTAGGACTATTTGTCATAACACCAATTGGATTATCAAATACCTCTAATCCTCTATATGTTCTTTCTATCACTATACTTTTACCAGATTTATCAGATAAAATCCAATGCAAGGGTGGAGCAAAATTTAATATAGACAATACTTTATTAATAATTACTACATTTTTCAATGATTTTTTTACTTCCTCTAAATTTTTAAATTGAGATAGTGCCCATAATACAAAATCATAACAAGCTATATTTTCTTTATTTTCAATATTTTTCTCCTCATACTTTGCAAATCCAGGGAAATAAAGAGTAGCACAAGTTAACCCTTTTTCATTTACACCATCAGCAAAAACGGGATGACTGTCTGTTACTACAGACATACCAATAAAAGCATATTTTGTACTTTTAACATTTTTATCTGTTACATTAGTCCATTTAAAATTTCTAGGGATTAAGCGAACAGATTCATTAAACTTCACTGAGAAGTCCATTGTACGTCCAAACAAATTTTTTCTATCCTTTGTTTTTAAAATCACACTAGTGCACATAAATTAAACACGTCCTTTTAATTCCAATGTATTAACAATACATTAGTTAATTTTTATAAAAAACAACATGTAATTATTCTCTTAAATATTATTTTTACAATAAACATAATATTTATTCTTGTAAAATATATTTGTATTTTTGTATTGTTAATATTAATTTATATCTATGTATTTTTTCATATATTGTAAAATTAAAAAATTATAAAAACAAAGAGTTTACCCTAAAATAGCTTTAATTTTAATATAGTAAATATAAATAATACATATATTAAGCATATGAATAAGCTTTAGTAGTTCTTAATTTGACATAATTAAAAAATTTTGTAATTCCTCACAGGAGGTGAGGAGCAGTAGTGAAACCAAGTATGGTGTCTCTACTGGGTAAAAGTTTTTTAATGAAGTCAAATTTAGAACTGCTTAGCAAAATAAATTGCCTTATAAATGTATTATTTATATTTACGGTTTTAAAATTAAAGCTATTTTGATAAATTCTTTTTATTTAGGTTTACTTTGGCAATGTTTAAACCATTTTAACCATTCTATATAAATATTGTGAACAATACTTTTCCTCTTTTTCAAATTTATAATCTAATTTTTCATAAAACTTTCTTACATTTTTATCCTTAGCCAATAGTGAACATCCTTTATAGCCTTCCTTTTTAGCAATTTTTTCTGCTAATCTCATTAACTCTTTTCCTATTCCAAGACCTCTTACGGATTTATCAGTTGCTAAATTTGCTATATAAAGTTCTCTTTTTCCACCCTCTTCTAAACTCATTCCTTTAATAAAATCTTTTATAAATTTCATTTTTCCTTTAATTCCTTTAATCATAAAAAGTAACTTGAAACTAGTTTTAGTATCCAGCTGTGCTATCTCTTCACTGTCTAAAAGAATTATAGCTCCACAAATTTTATCATTTAACTGTGCTACTTCTACATTTAAATAAGAATATCTAGAGTTATCACTTAATACTAATAACTTAATCCTATTTAAAATTTCTTCTTTTGTGCCCTGGCCCCAAATATGCTCTGGAAAATCCTCCGTATCATATATAAGACCAGCGATAATGGGGGCGTCCTCCTCCACAGCTTCTCTTAATGTGAAGTTTTTCATAATTATCCCTCTTTCATAGAATTTTCTTTTTAATAATAAATATTAAATACTTATATATATAATTATATATGAGTTCAACTCTTTAATTAAGACCGTGAAGGCACAATATGCTAGTACTATTGTACTATTATTTGATTTTTACTAATTTATACAATTATTAGATTAGTACTTATCTGCATAATAAGCTTCAATATATTGCATTAACAGCTTATATAAATAGTTATAGTATCTTTAAATTAAATTATACTGGATAAACATCAAATAAATTTAATTTTAAGCTCTATTATACTAGATTATTAATTTTATATTCAAAAATAGGTAATCCTTCTCTCAGGATTACCTATTTTTAAATACTAAAAAACTTTATTATATTAAGTTATTATCATACTGTTTTAATAAATTCCCAGTAAATTAATTCATTGTCTCTATTAACTTCTTCGAGTCCAGCCTTTTCTAATATTCTGGCAGAAGGCTTGTTTGTAATCAAACATTCAGCCTTAATAACTTTAACACTTTCTTGAAAATTTAACCAATACATAATAGCTTTTAAGGATTCAAATCCGAAACCTTTTCCTCTTTTATGTTCCACTAGTCCAAATCCAACTTCAACTTCGCCCTTATCATTAGGTGTTCCATGAAAACCTATGTCTCCAATTATCTTATTACTATTTTTGTCTACTATCATCCAAGTCTCAAATCCAGTTGGTCTCTTACTCTTTTCTAATGAATTATTTATAATAGGTAAAATATCCATTGTATCTTCTGTAGGCCATTCTTTATCACATTCAATTCCAAGTTTCTCAATTTCTTTACTGCTTTTATCTATTAAAGATTTAGTCATTTCCAATGTTATAGGTATTAATATTAACCTATTTGTATTTATATCTTTTAAATTCATCTTGTTTTCCACCTTTCAATAATATCTTATAGTAACTATATAAAAAATAGCTTATAGAAATAAAGGTGGTTCAATCACTGTAAATCTAGCTTAAATAATAAACCACCTTATTTCCATTTATAAAACTTTTCATAAAATCAACTCCCGTTATAATTTATTAATAAACAGATTTCTATGGCGTATCAGCTATTTACTCCCACTTTGAAGAAGATGGGGGTATTAGAGCTGGTAGCTATCAGATAAAAGGATGGAATGATAGTATGTCCATCCTTTTGTATAAATTTTATTATATATCCAATTAAATGTAAATAAGATTTAATAGAATTCGCCCAATTGTTTTGCATTTATAATTTTTACATAATAAAGCTTAATAAGATAAGTTCTACTAAACCTACTGCCCAAGCTATGGTAGTGGTAACTGACCACACTCTTATTTGTTCTTTTGCATCTTTTATTCCAAGAGAACGGTTAACTACCCAGAAATAACTATCATTGAAATATGAGAATAGAAGTGATCCCATACATGCTCCAAGAGCTGCTAAAATTGGATTAACATTTGATGCTGCAACGATTGGTGCTGTTATAGAAGCTGCAGTTATCATGGCAACTGTTCCACTTCCTTGAATAAGTCTTACTAAAGAAGCTATTATAAATGGTATTAATACAACTGGCATATGAGAGCCTGCAATTGATTTTGCTATATAGTCTCCTGTACCACTGTCACGAAGTACCATGCCTAAAGCTCCACCACCACCAGTAACTAATATTATTATACCAGCAGATTTTATTCCTTTTTCCATTTCATTTATAACTTCTTCTTTATTTAATTTACCTGCCAGTCCATATATGGCTATTACAAGACCAATTCCAACAGCAATTATTGGTGACCCTAAAAATTGAACCATATTAGTAAATCCACTAGGGTTTATTGTTTTTTGTTTAATTAAAACATCTAATATAGTGTTTACAAGTATAAATATTATAGGTGTTATTATTGGTGCAAAGGCCATAAATGTAGATGGTAATTCTTTATCATCCTCATCATGTTCAAAGTCATATACTGGTTCTTGGTATTCTGTACGAATCCATTGATCCTCTTCTTCTCCTGGAATTTGATATATTTTTTTTCCTATATACTTTCCATAAATCATTCCGGCTATCACCATAGGTATAGCTAAAGGAATTCCCCATAAAATAAAGTTTCCTACACTTACTCCAAATATACCTGCAACTCCTACTGGACCAGGTGTTGGTGGCACTAAACTATGAGTAATTACAAGTCCTAATCCTAAAGCTACCCCTAAAGAAACTACTGATTTTTTAGTTTTCTTAGAAATTGCCTTTGCAAGTGGTGCTAAAATTATAAATCCTGAATCACAAAATATAGGTATAGATACTATAAATCCTGTTATGGCCAATGCTAATTCTTCTCTTTTTTTACCTAAAAACTTTATAAAGGTTCTAGCCATTCTTTCTGCTGCACCAGATACTTCAAAGATCTGGCCCATCATTACTCCAAAACCTATAATTATGCCAATGCTTCCTAAGGTTCCCCCAAAACCTTTAGATATTGAATCAATTATTTTATTAGGTGGCATTCCTCCTACAAGTCCAGTAGTAGCTGCTGCAATAATTAGTGCTAAAAATGTATGAATTTTAGTTTTTAATATTAAAAATACAAGTATGCTGATTCCAACTACAAGTCCTAATATCATTTGATTTCCTGCTACTGCGTTTCCCATTATTCTTCCTCCTTTTGTTTTTGTAAAGGTATTCATTTGTATTTAAAAAAACTAGTAAAAATTTTTATGTATGCTTTAATAAATTTGTTTCCCCTGTAAAATCAAAACTGAATTTTTAGTTTATAATTATTTCTAGCTGATTTTCAAATTCTAAAAATATGCTTTTAATCAATTTACATTTCAATTTATATATTATTCTAAGAGATTCTTATCTCCATATTACCTAAAGAATACAGATATAATATATAAATGAAGATAAGAATCTTTAGAACTTATTATAACTATTAATAAACTTTATTTTTTAAACTTAGGTGAATATTTAGCTGCTAAAATTATGGCTTCTACCATACTTACGGAAGTAGCTTGTCCAGTACCTGCTATATCAAAAGCTGTTCCATGATCTACTGAAGTTCTAAGTATTGGCATACCATTTGTTACAGCAATAGTTCTTTCAAAGTCTAATGTTTTTGTTGCTATATGTCCTTGGTCATGATATAAAGATAATACTGAATTATATCTTCCCTTAAGAGCTAGATGGAATACTGAATCTGCTCCTATAGGACCTTCTACTTTATATCCCATTTTTTGAGCTTCTTCTATGGCTGGAACAACAGCTTTCATTTCTTCATCCCCAAATAATCCATGCTCTCCACTGTGAGGATTTAAACCTGCAACAGCCATTTTCCCATCTTTTACTCCTAGCTTTTCTAAAGCCTTTGAGCATCTTATTATATAATCTAACACTCTTTCTTTAGTTACTAAGTCACAAGCTTTTCTTAAAGAAACATGTCTTGTTAAGAAGAATACCCTCATTCCTCTAACTTCAAACATAGTAAGGGGATCTTCTGTATCTGTTAAATCTGCTAAAATTTCAGTATGTCCTATATAATTTACATTGCCTTCTTTTAATGATTCCTTATTTATTGGAGTTGTGGCTATAGCATCTAGCTCTCCCTCTTTAGCCATTTCTACAGATTTTTTTATATATTCAAAGGCTGCTTTTCCTGCTGTACCTTGAATCTTACCTATTTTTAATTCATCAATATCTATATTATTTAAATCTACTAAATCTATAGTTCCTAAAGTAAACTTTCCTTCCTCTGCTTTTTTAATTGAATTTATATTTAAATTAACGCTGCAAAATCTCATAGCTTGCTTAATTACCTTTTCATCTCCTATTAATATAGGATTACATTTTTCATAAACTTCTGCTTCAGTTAATGATTTTACTGCTATTTCTGGTCCTATTCCTGCTGGATCTCCTATAGGTATTCCTATTACTGGTTTATTATTAATCATATTTAGTCCTCCTTAATCACAATTAATATCTTTAAGTAAATAATCTACACATAATTTTATTCCATCTTCTTTTCCTACCATTCCTCCTTTACTTACAATTCTCATATCTGGGAATTCCCCTTCTATGAACTTACCATAAGCAGCTAAAGGCATTACTTCATCTAAGAGTTCTAATCCTGCTGAATTAAATTTTCTACAAATACTAACGCTTATATCTCCTCCACTGCTAAATATTCCTCTTACAGATTTTATTTCTTTCATTATTTTATAACTTATTTCTGCCACCGCAGTGTTCATTATTTGAGATAAAAATTCTTTTGTAGTATCTTGCTGTTTTGCTTCTTCATCTAAATTAATTCTTACTTCTTCATATAAAGAATCTAATACTACACAAAATACATCATATGAATCTTTATTCTTTATAACCTTATTTGTTACTCTATCTATTTCTTTGTGTTTTGTATTTATATCACCTAATATAGCTCTAGCATTTATATCTATCTTAAGTATGTCTCTATCTTTTAAAATTCTTTCTAGTTGTGATCTAGTAGTATCTGTTATACTTCCTATAGCCATAAGAACTTTATTATTAATATCCCTATCTTTTTTAATCTCTTCATCCTTTTTACTCTTATTATCTAAAACAATATGTTGCTTTATTACCTCTGCAGTAAAAGGACCTGGATCTACAGATATAAATTTAATTTTTGTATTTATCAATGCCTTTGATATAACTTCTAAATCATTGTTGTCCAAAGCATCAAATATTATTAACTTTTTACCTTCATCATAAAACTTTAATATTTTCTTTTGTAAATTTTTACATCCCTTTTTAATATCTTCAATATATATGGATGCAGCTTCATATTTGCTTTGATCCTTTACTAATTTTTCAATTCTAGAAGAGTTTATAGGTTTCTTACCATCCTTTGCCGCATCTGAATCTTCTAAAGCCTTACCATTTACTAAAAGATATCCTCCTACAGCTTGTCTGTTCGCCTCAGGAAAAGCTGGTACTACTGCAGCTATAGTATCTTTTGGAAGTATATCTAACATTCCATCTATTTCCGATCCAATATTTCCTCTTAAAGTACTATCTATTCTCTTTCCGTAAACTTTTACATTTTCATTAAAGAAAAATTCTGTAGCTTGATAGACCCTTTCATAAGCATCATCTTTTTCTATCCCTCTACTATCTGTTGAGTAAAGAACTGTATCGTAGGAATTCTCTAAATCATCTTTTTTTAGAGAATTCATCAATGTTACAGGTTTTAATCCTAATTTTTTAATCAAAACTCCTGTAGCATTAGCTCCTGTCAAATCATCAGCTATAATAACATAATTTAGCATTTGTTTTCCCCCTTGAATCGCTCATTTGATAAGCTTTTATAGTATTTACTTAATAAAGTTACTATTTATATATTGATGGTTTTCACATTTAATGATTCCAAATATTTATTCTCATCTTCATTAAATTTTTTATCCGTAATAATGCAATTTACTAATTCTATAGAAAATATATTTACAAAAGATTCTTTATTAAACTTACTGCTATCTGTTAAAAGAACAGAATAAGATGCTGATTTTACTATATGTTTCTTTAAACTTGCTTTTTCAAATGTAGGAGTAGATAACCTAAAATCAGAATCTATGCCAGAAGTTCCTAAGAAGGCTACATTAACTTTTATATTAGATATAAATTCATCCGCAGTAGGACCTATTATGCACCCTGTTTCTTCCTGTATTTTCCCACCTACTATATAAGCTCTCACATTATTTTGGTATAATTCTAAAGCTATTTTAAGATCGTTTGTTATGACCGTTATATCTTTTACTTTGTTAAGTACTTTAGCCAGCTCAAAGGTTGTAGTACCTGCATCTAAAAATATACTATCTCCTTCTTTAATTATGCTTAATGCTTTTTCTGCTATTTTTTCTTTTACATATATATTACTTATCTTTTTTAAATCATAGGCTTGTTCTGATAAATAAGTAGAACGTTTTACAGCTCCCCCATGACTTCTGTATAAAATACCTTTATCCTGTAATCTATCAAAATCTCTTCTTATAGTCATCAAACTTACATCTAGCTCATTAGCAATATCTTCAACTTTCACAGTTCCTAATTCATCTAATTTTTCAATTATGTATTGTTCTCTCTCTATTGGAAGCATCTTATCACCTCTTAAATTTAATATAAAAACAAATATATATTAACTTAATTTATTTATAAAATTTTATTTGTGTTTTTACTTTCGTTTTATATGTTCGTTTATGTTAATTAAATATTATAATGTATTTTAAAATTTGTCAATATATTTTATAAACCTTTGTATATCAATGCTGATTGATATTTTTATAACAAATATAATTTTAACTATAATAAAAAATCATTACAATCATATAAATCTAACAAAAACTAACACATTTATTTGTTACATTACTATTTGTCATATTAACCACAAAAATACCCAACTTTTATAAGTTGAGTATTTTTTATTAGATTTATTATATTAATTTTTTATATCATTATATTCTTTATAAACTTAATTTAGCAAATATTATTAATTCATTGGATTTACTATTTTACTATTATATTAACTCTTATAATTAAGCTCTTTCATATGAATTAATAATTTTGTATAATAATATTATTATAGTTACAGATAAAACTATAGTGCATGCAATTCCAGCTTCTGGCCCAAAGGCGCCTCCCGTAAATAATTCTGAACCAACTAATTTTAATTTTATCAAACTTCCAACACCTGTTTCCATGCCGCTTACTTCAAATCCAAAAATATTTCCTTGAAAAAAGTTCCAAGCTGCATGTAGTCCACAAGCACCCCAAAGATTCTTTGTTTTTATAACATATAATCCAAAAACTATTCCTGTTATAAATAAATTTAAAATTGCTACAAAGCTTACATTAGGATTAAAGAAATGTAAAAGAGCAAATAGCAACGATGAAAATATTAAACCTATAGTTATATTATATTTTGCACCTAACACATTCATAAGCCATCCTCTTACTAATATCTCTTCTGTTGCACTTTGAATTATCCATCCTGGCAAAACTATCATTAATGGTAGTAGGCTCTTTAGATTTAATCCGTTTACTAAATTTATATGTCCTGTAACTGTAAGAACTATAACTACTAATGAAAATAATATAATACCTACAACAAAACCTGAAATATACT
This sequence comes from Clostridium sporogenes, assembly GCA_019933195.1. Taxonomy (NCBI): domain Bacteria; kingdom Bacillati; phylum Bacillota; class Clostridia; order Eubacteriales; family Clostridiaceae; genus Clostridium; species Clostridium sporogenes. Next base: position 3,745,143 of record CP082942.1, on the reverse strand, counting down.
TTCTAATAAATCCTTCTCTACAAAATCCTAAACCACTAATACTTCGTTTTTCTCGTTTTTTCACCCAGAAAAATACAATTAAAGTAGAAAATAAAAATCCTGTTATTAAATGAAGTGAAAAATTGATTGGGGAATTATCGGAAATTTTTAATACTGACTTCATTATATAAAGTACAATACCCCCTATTATCTCTCCTATAATCATAAATAAAAGTACTAATAAATAAGATACAATTATATTATATAGGTGCTTAGATTCTTTAGCTTGTCTAGTTAATTCTGTCTCCTTAAAAGTCATAAATTACCTCCCTAAAATTATACTAATTAAATTACTAATTTTAATAAACAGAGTTCTTGGCTTTAGAGGAATTTTTTACTCCCACTAAAGCTTATTAACATAATTCTTAGGAGTTCTGCTCCTTAGAATTGGTTATCCTTTATGAAAAGTCCTTATCCATGGACGTATCTGCTCTTTACTCCCACTTTGGGGAAAAGCAGATAGTCTAAATCTTCGATTTGGTGCCAATCGCTTTCACAGAGTACCATGGGAGTATTAGAGTGGGGTAGTTATCAAATAAAATATGTGGATTATTATATCATGAAATACATAATTATACTAATTATTATATTTATTCAAAAAATAATTATTCTATAAATTAATACTATTTTTTCTTTAATAAAAATCACTTACATTTAATTATATTTTACTCCCTATATAAATTATTCCACAAAAATATATAAAATTTATATAAAATTTGTATAAATTCATTGAAAAAACAATGGTAAATGTTATATATTATATATGGTAACTAAAGTTTAGGAGGCATCTTTTTAATGAATAAAGGAAGAACTAGAAGTAAAAATCATATTAGACCTAGAGTTATAGGTTTATTAAGCATACTTATAATCTACCTATGTATGGTATTATACTTTAAAAATCATTTTTATTTTAGGACAACTATTAACGGTATTAAAGCTTCAGGCAAAACCGTAGAAGAAATTAATAAGGAAATGGAAAGTGAGGTGAAAAATTACACATTACAATTAGAGGGCAGAGATGGCTCTAAAGAAAAGATTTCGGCAAGAGACTTTAATCTTAAATATAATACTAATAATGAAATCCAAAAGTTAAAAGATGCTGAAAATCCTTTTAATATATTTAAAGCCATTTTGGTAAAGAAAGATCTGAAAATGCCTAGAACTATTTCTTATGATGAAGAAGCGTTAAAACAACATATTAATAAAATGGTTTTCTTTAATGAAAATAAAATAACCAATCCTAAAAATGCTAGTTTAAATTTTACAGGAAAAGAATATGCAATTACAGCAGAAGTTATGGGAAATAAGGTTAACAAAGACAACCTTATTAAAGAAATAAAAAATGCAATAGTTACTAATAAAGAAGTTATAAATTTAGAACAAAGTAATTGTTATGAAAATCCAAAATACACTTCAAAATCCAAAGAAGTTATTGAGGCGAAAAATACTATGGATAAATATTTACAAGCAGTAATAACTTATGATATTAGAGGAAATAAAGAAGTAGTAAATGCTTCTAAAATAAATAATTGGCTTAGAACAGACGAAAATTTCAAGCCCTATGTAGATAAAGAAAAGGTACGAGCTTACATAGACAACTTAGCCTATACTTACAATACAGTAGGAATAACAAGAGATTTTGTTACTGCATCAGGAGCACATATAAAAGTAAGTGGAGGAAGTTACGGCTGGGCTATTAATAGATCTAAAGAAACAGAAAATTTAGTACAAGCTATAACAGAAGGTAAAACTATAAATAAGAAACCTAGCTATGCTCAAACCACACCTTATACTGGTTCTGATGATATAGGAAATACTTATGTAGAAATCGACCTAACAAAGCAACATTTATGGTTTTATAAAAATGGTAGTGTTATTGCCGATGGAGATATTGTTACTGGCAATGTGAGCTTAAATTATTCAACTCCTGAAGGTGTTTATAAATTAGAATACAAAGAAAAAAATTCTGTATTAAGAGGAGAAAATTACGCTGCTCCTGTTGATTTTTGGATGCCTTTCAATGGTGGTATTGGTATGCATGATGCGTCTTGGAGAAAGGAATTTGGTGGAACTATTTATCAAAATGGTGGTTCTCATGGCTGTATAAACTGTCCACCTGCTTTAGCACAAATTATATTTGAAACCATAGAACCAGGAACTCCAATCATTTGTCATAAATAATAAATATTTTATCTTTAAAAATTACTATACTTTTATTTTGTACTATTATCTAATGCAGGATAAAAGTACAGTAATTTTTTTAAAAGAGAATACCTAAAAATAGCTTTAATTTTAATATAGTAAATGTAAATAATACATATAATAAGCATGTAAATAAGCTTTAGTAGTTCTTAATTTGACGTAATTAAAAATTTTTGTAATTCCTCACAGGACGTGAGGAGCCGGTAGTGAAGACAGGATGTCGCCTCTGCCGGGTAGAAAATTTTTAATGGAGTTAAATTTAGAACCACTTGAGCTGTATGAATTGCATTATTAATGTATTATTTATATTTACGGTTTTAAAATTAAAGCTATTTTTATTTTAAGACATCTCTTTTAACCTTGAATACCTAAAATTTAAGATTTTTATTTATGATATTTTCAACAAGTTCTAAGTAGTCTCCATTATACACAAATGTTCTATTTGCTAACATTACCGCAATTCCATGCACCATTGACCACATGGCTATTACATCCTGTGCATATTCTTCTTTTTTTACATTTATGCTTTTTAAATATTCAATAGCAGATTCTTTAAATATTCCAAAAGCCCCCATAATTTTAGTTTCAATTTTATTTTCCTCTACTGTAATTTCATATTTATAATTATTTAAAAATAAAAATTTTAAATAATCAGGGTTTTCGACCATAAACCAAACATATTTTTTCCCCAGTTCAACTATTTTCTTATATGGGACATCCTTATATATTTCTGCTATTTCTCTTAAAGACTTTTCAAATTCACTAAATACATATTGAGATATAGCATTAATTAATTCTTCTTTATTTTTAAAATGTTTATATGGAGCTGAATGGCTTACATTGCATAAAGCCGCTACTTTTCTGAGTGAAAACTTATCTGCCCCTTCTTCATTAAATAATCTTAACCCCTCTATTATTAAACTTTCTTTTAAATCTCCATGATGATATGTATCGCCTGCCATAAAATAACCTCTTTTCTGAAAATATAATTAGATTTCTAAACTTCAAAGTTAATTTTTACTCTCATTAAATGCTAGAAATCCTTATACTACGGATGTAGCTACTCTTTACTTCAACTTTTAAAAATATAGAAGTATTAGAGCAGTTAGTCATGGGACAAATATATTATACCATATAATACATTTATATGTTGACATTGTAAACTTACAGCAGTATAATTAATTAAAGTTAACACTGTCAACATATTCCTTAGTGAAATATGAAAGGAGCACTTTTTATGTTATTAATTCACGACTTATCTAATAAAGATTCAATTAATATATCATCTTTATTACCATATAACACTAAAATATTATCAAAAGAAATAGATAATATACATCCCTGTTGTGGCTGTTTTAATTGTTGGACAAAAACCCCTGGTAAATGCACTATAAATGATTCCTATACAGAAATGCCTAAATATATTTTAAAAAGTAATGTAGTTATTATAATTACAAAAATATATTATGGTTGCTATTCTCCTTATATAAAAAATGTTATAGATCGCTCTATGGGAATTTTACTGCCATTTTTTCAAAAAATTAATGGAGAAATCCATCACGCCTATAGATATAATAAGTCTCCTAAATTAGTTGTTATAGGCTATGGTGAAAATGTTACCCCTAATGAAGAAACTACCTTTAAATCTTTAATTAAAGCTAATTCTTTAAACTTAAATTTTAAGGATTGCAAAACCTTTATAGTTGATGATATATCTAAGATAAAAGTAACTTTAGAAAATTTAAAGGAGATAAATTTTTATGAATAATTTATGCATAATAAATGGTAGTCCAAAAAAAGAAAAAAGTAATTCTAACTACCTTATTAAGGAACTAACCTCGTTACTTGATAATAATATTAAAACAAAAGAATATTATATAGATGAGCTTATGAAAGATAGTAATTTACTTCAAGATGTTATATCCTTTAATAAAATTATCTTTGTATCTCCATTGTATGCTGATTGCTTACCAAGTACTATGCTTAATTTTATGATTTATTTTGAAGAATTTCTCAAAGATAAGAAAGATTTAAATATAGATGTGTACTGCTTAATTAATTGTGGATTTTTGGAGGGTACTCAAAATAATTTAGCCATTGACATACTAAAAAATTATTGTAAAAAAGTAGGTTTAAACTGGCGATTTGGTGTAGGTATAGGTGGTGGTGAATTTATGGTATCCTCAAAAAATATGCCTCTAAATTGTAAAATGAAGATGCCTGTATACAATGCTTTTTTAGATTTAAAGAAAGATATTGAAAATAATGATAGCAATACTAATAATTCAGAAGTCATTTTGGTTAATGCTAAAATGCCTAAATTTATATTTAAATTAGCTGGAAATATATCTTGGAAAGTAACAGCTAAAAAAAATAATTTAAAATCAAAAGACCTCTATAGAAGAATTTATTAAATAAGCAAATTGCATAATTAATAAAGTTCAAATACACATATAACATATTCTGCTTAAGGTGCTGTCGCATTAAGAAATTTACATGCAATATACTGTTTTCCAAATTTAAGGCTAACTCAATATATTGTAGGTTTTATATAAAAATCCATTTATCACCTGTATACAAGTTTTATAAATAACACACTCTATATTTATATTAAGTAATTTTTTATTTAAAATTCAAGTTACTTAAAGTTACTATAAAAGAGGTGATAAAATTTGAAAAAACAAGTTAAATTAAATATATCTGTTTTATTAATATTAGTAAGCATATTTTCCTTTTTTACAATGACAAATAAAGCTTTTTCAGCTACAGATGATAATAGCGTAAATCTTGTTTTAGACTCACAAAACAAAAATGAAATTCCAAAAAAATTTCGTAAATCCTCTGATTTGTCCAATGTAAAAAAAGATAAAAATGTAAATCTTACTGGTTTAGATAAATTAAATATATCTGGCAGCAAACAATTTTCTGAGCAGAATTTACCTATTGTAATATCTAATATAAAGACTTCACTACCTATAACAGTTGTTGATTTAAGACAAGAATCTCACGGATTCATTAATGGAATGCCTGTTAGTTGGGCTAATAAAAAAAATAATGCTAATGTAGGCTTAACAAAAGCTGAAGTTTTACAAGATGAAAATAATAGATTAAATAGTATTAAATTAAATTCACCTATTAGTTTTTATAATCATCCTGATAAAACTATAACTCCAACAAAGGTGGAAAATGAAGAAAAGCTTGTTAATCATAATTCTTTATCCTATGTTCGTGTACCTGTTACAGATACAAAACTACCTACAGATGATATGGTTGATTACTTTGTTGATGTAGTAAAATCTAACCCTAAGGACACATGGTACCATTTTCACTGTAAACAAGGCATAGGAAGAACTACTACTTTCATGATCATGTATGATATGATGAGAAACGGAAAAGAAGTTTCTGCTGATGATATTATAAAAAGACAATTACTATTAGCAGACTTTGATGAAAAACACATGAAATCCTTCTATAATAATGAAAGACATGATTTCTTACAAAACTTTCACAAATATGTTAAGGAAAGTGGATATAATTTCAATATAAAATGGAGTGATTGGAAGAAAACTCTTAACACTAGAAGCAATAGTTCTTTTACTATTGCTTCTTCAAATAAAAACTATTCTAATTATGTAAAAAATCCTAAAATTCCAACCCATCTATATGTTATTTCGCAAAATAAAATGACTTCCAGCGAAAGAACAATGATAGCTACTCTTCAAGGTTTAGTTAATCCTCAATGTTCACATCAAATATATACTCTTAATTCTTCACAACCGGATTACCAAATATGGCTAGAGGATTTAAAAAATAATTATGGCCTATCTTATAATGTTGTTTCAAGTCCATGGGATTTACTAAATATATATAAAGACTATGTAAAAGGATATATAATTTATAGCAATAAATCATCAAAAGATCCTTCTATAAACAACGCTTGTTCTCTTGCTTCATTAAAAAATTCTATTGCAATTGATGAAAGCATTGAAAATAAAGTACGAGCCTATGGCATAACAACTATTAATGGAGATTGTAGAAATACAGATAAGAATTGGGCTTATAATAATTTATGGGACTCTGGATTAAACCATTCAATAGTAATTCAATTATCTCCTGCAAAAGAAACCGCCTTAAGGGATTACGCTATAATGACTAAATCTTTAATATTCTATGAGGACAGCGTAAAGGATACCTCTTTTAGAGATAAAGTATTTTCTTCTATGAATCCTAATTCTATTTGTTTTGGTTGGGGACCAGATGAATTTACAAATGTAAGTACAACATCAAAGTATGGTGTAAGTATGGTAGCCGCAGATTGGTCTTATAATTTAACTGTATTAAGCGCCTTTCCATCAACTCCTATTTCACAAAAGTCATCATCAAATACACCTAGTAAAAAAGATGCCCATTATGTAACATTTATTATGTCAGATGGAGATAATCAACAATGGAATCTTGGAACCAATTATGGTTCTCCTAAATGGTATGGTTCCCCTTATAGAGGTAAATTTAATCTTGGCTGGTCTATAAGTCCATCCTTATATTATTTAGCACCTACTGTTTGTGATTTATATTATAAAAGTGCATCTTATGGGCCTAATAATGATTATTTTGTAGTTCCACCCTCAGGAAATGGTTATATGTATCCAAGTAAATTTGATAAAAATGCTCTAAATAAATACACTAATGATCTAAATAGTTATATGAAAAATGTTGATGAAAAATATGTAACAATTATAGATGACTCCTCTTTTAATAACAATAAACTTTGGGATAAATTTACTGATAAATCTAATATACAGGGGCTGTTTTATCTTGATTATCATAGACACGATAACTATCATGGAAAGATTAATTGGTCCAATAATAAACCTATAGCATCCTGTAGAGATTTACTCTGGAATAACATAGAAAGCGAAAATGAACTAGTTAAGAATATTAATGAAAGAGTTAGTTCTAGTGAAACAAATATCCATGATCCTAACAGTTACACCTTTGTATATGTTCATGTTTGGAGCAAAAATTTAAATAATGTAAAAAGGGTTGTTGATGAACTAAAGAAAAATCCTAGAGTAGAAATAGTCACTCCTGAAATATTTATGGAGCTAATAAATAAAAATGTTAAACATTAATTAACATATTACAGTTTTAATATATATTAAAATAACCCACTAAATACATTCATTATCTAGTGGGTTATTTATAAAAATATTTATATTAAATTAATCAAAAATCTTGGTAATTTGCACCTATTTTTTAGCTCTTAATTCTTCTTTTTTTCATTAATAGTATTGATAATATACTTATCAATATTAAGCCTATACCTAGCATAATAAAATTAGAGCTATATCCAGTACGTGGTAATTTACTATTAGATTGCATTATTTTATTTTTTTCTTGTGTTGACTTATTATATAGTTTTGTCTTGTCACTGTCACTATAATCTAATGAATTTTTTTGTGCTTTTATTAAAACTTCATTATATTTTATTAAATTTAAAGTGTTAGTTTGTCCAACTTTTATAGCAAACTTTACAGGAATTTTATCTAGTTTATATCCATTAGGAGCTTTTGTTTCTACAAATTGATATTCTCCTGGTACTAAATCTTTTACAGAAATTTGTCCATTCTTGTCTGTCTTCAACCCTACTTTTATATCTTTTCCAATTTTACTTTGAAGACTAAATTCTGCTCCTTTCAATACTTTCCTACCATTACTATCCATTTTAGTTAATATTACATTTCCTAATATTGGCATATTAGATTTACTTATTTTTATATCCTCCATTTGTTTATCTTTTATAATAAACTTTACTGGTGTTTTATCCAATTTATATCCCTTAGGGGCTTTTGTTTCTACAAATTCATACTCTCCTGAGGCTAATCCTTTTATATGAATTTGTCCATTTTCATCAGTCCTTAACCCTGTTTTTATGTCTATACCCATTTTATTTTGAAGGCTAAATTCAGCATCTTCCAATACTTCTTTAGTATGGCTATCTATTTTAGTTAATATTACAGAAGGATCATTAACCCCTTCAGCTTTTCCTCCACCTTCTGATGATTTTGCATTCACTTTTATATAGTTATTTTCGATATTATCTCCCTCCAACCTCACAATATTAGGAAATACTGCAAGATTAGAATTTGTTATTTTTGAATTGAACTTAATAATATATCCTTTATTTATATTACCTAAATCTATATCAAATCCCCTGTCATTTTCATTTATATTAAATTTATCTGTAACATCTATGGATTCATCATAGTCACCTGTATTGTGATTAAATGTAACTTGTGAAATTTTTAAACTACCTTTTATATAATTTTGACCTTCACCTAATTCTTCCCTTACAACAGAGTTATTTATTTTATCTTGAGCATAATTTACTCTTATAACCCATTTTATAATACTATCATCTTTATTTACAGTTCCCCACTTGTAAATTTTTTCATCATCATTCGGTAAATGCTCTGGAATAATTTCTATTGATTTGGCTCTAATTTTTCCATCAAAACTGATTGGATACTTGCCTGGTTCATTTATTATATCTTTGTTAAACTTAACAGTAAAATACATATTACCATGTATATTTTCATGTGTTTCTATATAATTTGTAGTATCCACAATTTCAACCTTAACATGACCATTTTTATCTGCATGAACTTTTTGGATTAATACTCCTTCATTTGTCTTAATATTAAAATCCAAACTATTTTCTAATTGAAATTCCTTGGGTAAATCAAATTCTTCTATATCACCCTTTTTATGATCTTTAAGCGACCATTCGTAATTTAAATTTACTCTTTCCCATATATACCACTGGTTTTTGTCACTGCCATCCTCATGAGTAATATTTACATTGTCTAACATACTCAAATTCTTTACATTGCTTGATGTTTCTGCTTTAACTGAATAAGAATTAGAAAAAATATTAGTGATCATAAAAATTACTATAAAAAATTTCATTAGTTTGTTCATGTTGTCATCTCCTTATGATTATAATAGTTTTGTTAAGTTATATAAACATTGACTCCTCTATCTTCTAATAATATAAGACTTTCATTTTTAATTGCCTATAAAAGAAAATATAAAATCAATATGTAAAACTACTAAAATTTCTTATTTAGATGTTGCAGTGATAATTTTTATAAATTAAGCAAGAATAAAAACAGTAATAACGAATATCCATATAAAAGGCGCTATTTCAATTAATATTATTGCTTTTTTAATTAAAATTATATTTATATATTCAATTTTTGGATTTTATCAATTTGATAATAAAACTTGCAGTTTCTTGAAATATTAACCATTAAAAGCATTTTTTATTATAATACATTAAAAGTATACACCTTGTCAATTGCAATTTGCAAATTTTTTTATTTTTTCTAACTATTTAAAATTTTTAGTTTTTTACATTGGATAATAAATATTTTATATATACATATATTTGAAAATCAGTATAACAAATATAGGAATTAAGATATAGCTTTTTTAGCTATACTGAAAATAAGAAAATTGTAATTTAAAATATATAACAGCAAACTTTAATATTTATTTTTTATACATAAAAATACCCTATAGGATAGACTTTTTTTATAGTGTCTATCCCATAGGGTACATTTTATTTTAAGTGCAGCCTTTATTTATAAAATATATTTAGTATAATTGCTAGCTTCATTCAGTAAAAAAATTTACCTCTTATTTTTAAATGTAACCATATTTTTATTTTTTCTCTACAAAACTTAGTTACCATTTTAGGGTATCAAATCCAGTTTCACTATAAACCTTTTAGGTGCAAATCCTATATATTTAAATGGATAACACGTAACTAACGTAATGCTTGATTTATCCTGTTGTTCTAATATTGATTCATCTTCTGGATTTGTAATATATATTTTTTTCACTTTAAATTTGTAAACTTTATTTAAACTTTCTATATTAACTTCATCTTCAATATGTATATTTTTTAAAGCACCAAAAGTTGTTTCTCTGTGTCCTAAAATTATTGAGGTACCATTATCTCCAGGATATATACCATTATCATATAAAGTAGCTCCTCCCCTCAAATTTTCTTCCGTAGCTCCTTTTAATATAGGAATCTCATCACCAGTTTTAGGAAAAATGATTTTACCTATTATGATTTTATCCTTGACTTTAATTTCAGGAAACTTTTTTTGATTGTCTTTAATATTTTTTAATTTATTACTTTTTGATTTATTATCAACTATAACTTTTTCTTTATTCCATTGATTTAAATTTTTAGATATTGTTTTTTTATCCAAATATATTTGTATAAAAGGATAACTAATAAATAATAAACCAACTATTATTAATATAATAACTGAAAAAGTAATGACTTTATTTATGTTTTTCTTTTTATGTTCATCCATAATATTCTCCCATATTAGCTATTATAAAATAAACACCTCATCTTCTTTTCATCCTTTTTAATACTTAAAATTATTAAATTACAATACTAAAGTAATAATCATAATAAATATAATTACCAGATTAATTCTAAAAATATCTAAAACTAACCTGGTAATTATTCATAAACTACTTACTTAAATATTTATCTATGGCATCAGCAGCTTGCTTTCCTGCTCCCATGGCAAGTATTACAGTAGCAGCACCTGTTACTGCATCTCCACCTGCATATACCCCTTCTCTTGTAGTTAATCCTGTTTCTTCTTCTGCTACTAAACATTTACGTTTATTAGTTTCTAATCCTTTTGTAGTAGAAGATATTAATGGGTTTGGAGAAGTTCCTAAAGACATTATTACTGTATCTACATCCATTGTAAATTCTGAACCTTTTATTTCCACTGGTCTTCTTCTTCCAGATTGATCTGGTTCTCCTAGTTCCATCTTTATGCATTTCATTCCTTTAACCCAACCTTTTTCATCCTCTAATATTTCTACTGGATTAGTTAAAAGATTGAATATTATTCCTTCTTCCTTTGCATGGTGTACTTCTTCTACCCTTGCTGGAAGTTCTTCTTCTGATCTTCTATATACTATATGAACTTCTGCTCCAAGTCTTAAAGCTGTTCTTGCAGCATCCATGGCTACGTTTCCACCACCTACTACAGCAACCCTTTGTCCTACTTTTATAGGTGTATCGTATTCAGCTTTGAAAGCTTTCATTAAGTTATTTCTAGTTAAAAATTCATTTGCTGAAAATACTCCATTTGCATTTTCTCCTGGTATTCCCATAAATCTTGGAAGTCCTGCTCCTGATCCTATAAATACTGCATCAAATTTTTCTTCTTCTATAAGTTCATCTATAGTTACTGTTCTTCCTATAATTACATTGGTTTCTATTTTAACCCCTAATTTTTTAACGTTTTCTATTTCATGTTTTACTACAGTTTCTTTTGGTAATCTAAATTCTGGTATTCCGTATACTAAAACTCCACCTGGTTCATGAAGAGCTTCAAATATAGTAACATCGTATCCTTTTTTAGCTAAATCTCCTGCACAAGTAAGTCCTGCTGGACCACTTCCTATTACTGCTACCTTTTTATTTTTACTTTCTTCTCTTTCGGATAAATCTACATTATGTTCTCTTGACCAATCCGCAACGAATCTTTCAAGTTTTCCTATAGCTACCGGTTCTCCTTTTATGCCAAGTACACATTTTCCTTCACATTGGCTTTCTTGAGGACAGACTCTTCCGCAAACTGCTGGTAATGCACTATATTTAGCTATAGTTTTTGCAGCTTCTTCAAATTCTTTATTTTTTACATGTTGTATAAATTCTGGTATTCCTATTGAAACTGGACATTTTGTTACACACATTGGTTTTTTACAATTTAAACATCTGCCAGCTTCTTTAACAGCCTCTTCTTCATTATATCCTAAACAAACTTCTTCAAAGTTAGTAGCTCTTACCTTTGGATCTTGTTCTCTAACTGGTACCTTTTTCATTCTATCCATTACGCATTCTCCCCCGCTCCGATATGACATACATGACCTTCTTTTTCTTCCTCTATTTTATGAAGTTTCTTTCCTTCTTCTGTTTTATATAAAGCTTGTCTTTTCATAGCTTCATCAAAATCTACTAGATGTGCATCAAATTCTGGTCCATCTACACAAGTGAATTTTGTTTCTCCTCCTACAGTTACCCTACAAGCTCCACACATTCCTGTTCCATCTACCATAAGTGTGTTTAAACTTGCAATTGTAGGTAATTTGTATTCCTTTGTTAACTTAGTTACAAAATACATCATTATCATAGGACCAATAGTTATTACTCTATCATAATTTTCTCCACTATCGATTAATTCTTTTAATTTATTGGTTACAAGCCCATGGAATCCATAAGAACCGTCATCTGTACAAGGGTATACCTTTGCTCCTAAATCTATCATTTCTTTTTCTAATAATATAAATTCTTTGCTTTTTCCCCCTATTATAACCTCTGGTTTTATTCCCCTTTGGCAAAGCCATTTTACTTGAGGATATACAGGTGCTGCGCCTACTCCACCTGCTACAAAAATTAATTTCATATTTTTAAGACTTTCTAAATCTTCTTCTACAAATTCTGAAGGTCTACCAAGTGGACCAACAAAATCCATAAAATAGTCACCTACTTCAAGCTGTGCCATTCTATTAGTTGAAGATCCAATAGCCTGTACAACTATAGTTACAGTTCCTTTTTCTTTATCATAATCTGCTACAGTAAGTGGGATTCTTTCTCCCTTCTCATCTATTCTTACTATAATAAATTGTCCTGGTTTTGCTGATTTAGCTACCCTTTTTGCTTCTATTTCAATAGAATATATTTTCGGTGCTAATTCTTTTTTTTCAACTATTTTGTACACTTTTATTCCCCCTATTTTTCTCCCAATTAATATAAATTTAAAATTCCTTACAAATAATAATATATAACATACTTCTTAAAAATTCAAATATTTAAATAGTTAAAATTTAAAATTTTTATACCATAATTTAAATTATTAAATGGTAAATAATAATTTAGCTACTATAAATATAACAAAAACTTCACTTTAAATCACTAATTTTGCTTATTATATTTTTTATTCCATAACTACCTGCTCTAATACTACAATTTTCTCAAAAATACTAGTAAAAAGTCATCATATCAAGTATATATACCCACCTTCTAATTTTTAGTAGGAATAAAAATTCCATCTAAAACTTAGAAATCTATTTATATAAATAATTAATTGAGTAAATTATATAATCAAAAAAATTTCTAATATACATAAAACATATTGTGTTTAAGCAAATATATCAATAAAATACATTGATATATTTATATATAAAAATGAATTATGCAATTTTATCAATTTTTTAAAATAATACTACACTCTAAAACTTCCCCTTTCTTAAAAGAAAGTTTTAGAGCTATATTTATAAATTACATGTGGTCTCCTCAAAATAGCTTTAATTTTAATATAGTATATATAAATAATACATGTAATAAACATATGAATGAGCTTTAGCAGTTCTTAATTTGATGAAATTAAAATTTTTTGTAATTCCTCACAGGATGTGAGGAGCCAGTAGCGAAATCAATGATAGTGCCTCTACTAGGTAGAAAATTTTCAATGGAATCAAATTTAGAACTTCTTGAGCAAAATGAAGTACTTTATTAATGTATTATTTATATTTACGTTTTTAAAATTAAAGCTATTTTTATTCTAAGACAACCTCTTTTAACTAAAATTCTACATCTTCTCCGTAGTATGTGCATGTAAATAATTTTTCCATAGCTTCATCATCAATTTCTCTTGGATTTGATCCAGTACAAGCATCTAGTACTGCATTATGAGAAATATATTTAAGATTTTCTTTAAATTCTTCCTCTGTTATACCATATTCTTTTAAGTTTAGTGGTATATTCATAGTCTTATTCATTTCTCTAATCATTTCTATTAATGATATAACTAATTCATCTTCAGTTTTACCTTGAAGTCCAAGATTTTCTGCTATAGTAGCATATCTTTTAGCACATACCTTAGCATTATATTGGATTACATAAGGTAGGAAGATTGCATTAGCACATCCATGAGGAATATGGAATACCGCTCCTGTTTTATGAGCCATTGAATGTGTAATTCCAAGTAATGCATTTGAAAAAGCCATTCCTGCTAAACATTGAGCTAAATGCATTTGTCCTCTAGCCTCTTTATCTCCATTATAAGATTTAACTAAATATTCTTTTACCATAACTATAGCTTGCATTGCAAGAGGATCTGAAAATACAGATCTTAATCCTGCCACATATGCTTCTATGGCATGAGTTAGAGCATCCATACCAGTATGAGCTGTTAATTTTGCTGGCATTGTTTGAGCTAAATCTGGATCTACTATAGCTATATCTGGAGTTAAGTTAAAATCAGCTAAAGGATATTTTATTTTTTTCTTATAATCAGTTATAACTGAAAAAGCTGTAACTTCAGTAGCAGTTCCACTAGTTGATGGTATAGCTACAAATCTAGCTTTTTGTCTTAATTCTGGTATACCAAAAGGAACAACAGCTTGTTCAAATGTAAAGTCTGGGTATTCATAGAATATCCACATAGCCTTTGCTGCATCAATTGGTGATCCACCACCTATTGAAACTATTAAATCTGGTTCAAATTCTCTCATAACAGCTGCACCATTCATAACAGTTTCAACAGAAGGATCTGGTTCTACTCCTTCAATTAGTTTTACTTCTATACCAGCTTCATTTAAATAGCTTTCTACTTTATCTAAAAAGCCAAATCTCTTCATTGAGCCGCCACCTACAACTACTACAGCTTTTTTACCCTTTAATGTTTTTAATGCTTCTAGGGAACCTTCTCCAAAATAAAGGTCTCTTGGTAATGTAAATCTTTCCATTTAAAACTCCTCCTCATATTATGAACATTATAATATTTTTATTAATCATATTATTTTATTAAATATTTTAAGCAACTATCATGCCAAATTTTTAACAAACTCATAAATCAAATTCTATATTTATTATGAAAATGCAAATATTTTTTCATAATAAATTTAAAGTTAAATAGCCACAAACTAGCTAAAGCACTTATAAAGCTATATATAATATTTAATTTACAGATTAATATATAAAAACAAGTTATATGATAAAATAATAACTATTCCTTTACAAATAAATTCATTTTTTTCTATATTAACCTTTATAGCGATATATTGTTTTAAGAAGTACTAATAATCTCAGTGTATAAATTCTATACACTAATTTGATTTTCACTGTATAAAAATTAAGCACTGTATAATTTTTATACAGTGCTTCTTAATTTTATTTAAATATTATATTTCTTAATTTTTGAATATAAAGTAGCTCTAGTTATGCCAAGATCCTTTGCACTTTTTGACATATTTCTATTATATTCATTCAATGTATTTATAATGGCTTCTTTCTCAATTTCCTCTAGCGTTCTTATTTTATTAGTATTAGTATATAAAAGCCCTATATTATTTTCATGAAAATTGTGCTGTTTATGTTCAATGTTTTTAAAATCATCTTCTAATACAAAAGAACTATCACCCTTTAAATTAACTATATTCTCTATAAAGTTCTCTAGCTCTCTTATGTTTCCTGGCCAACCATACTGAAGCATATTAGAATATATATCTTCCTTTATATGCGGCATAGGTTTATTTAATTTTATAGATTTACTTCTCAAAAAATATTTAATAAGTATAGGAAGATCTCCCCTTCTTTCCCTAATAGGAGGTAGTATTATCGGTATAACACTTAATCTATAATATAAATCCTGCCTAAATGTACCCATTTCGACTTCTTTTTTTAAATCTTTATTAGTTGCAGCAATAATTCTTACATTTACAGGTATTATTTTATCTCCACCAACTCTTGTTACATACCCTTCTTGCAAAACTCTAAGTAAGTTCACTTGCATATCTAAGGGCATTTCTCCAATTTCATCTAAAAATAAAGTTCCTCCATTAGCTAATTCGAATTTACCTGCATGTCCCCCTCTTTTTGCTCCTGTAAATGCACCATCTTCATATCCAAAAAGTTCACTTTCTATTAAACTCTTAGGTATAGCTCCACAGTTTATAGCAATAAAACTATTTTCTTTTCTATCACCATAATTGTGAATTGATTGTGCCAATAATTCTTTTCCTGTACCACTTTCTCCTTCAATCAATACAGTAGATGGAGATGAACTTATGCTTTTAGCATAACTTATTACCTTTTTTATTTCTTTACTTTCACCTATAATATCTTCAAAATTATATACAGCTCTCATGCCACTATATTTATTAACTAAATTTATTACAGTTTTTATCTCTTTAAATACAATAACCATTCCTATTATTTGGTTTTCTATTTTTATTGGTGTAGCAGAAACATTATATCTTCCTTTAATCACTCTATCACTTAAAACTGCTTCTTTATCTTCATAGGTCTTACCATTTTTAATTCTCTCAAATATATGCTGCCAATTAGGTAATATATTTTCTACATTTTTATCTAATACATCCTTATCTTGAATTCCAAGTATATTACAGGCAGCTTTATTTATTGTCTTAATTTTCCCTCTAAAATCTACTACATATATTCCTGAAGATATGGAATCTACTATAGTATTCATATATTGATAAGTTTCTAACAACTTTTTATTCGCATTGTCTACATTTATTTGATTTTCTATAGATTTAACAGCCGCTACAACCAATCCTAAGGTGTGAGAATGAACCATATCTCTATCTCCAGTTAAGTTTAAGCATCCTATTATATCTCCATCTATATCATGTATAGGAGCCGCAGAGCATGTCCATCTATGATAAGCTTTTATAAAATGTTCCTTTTCAGATATTTGTATAGGTATATTTTCCTTTATGGCTGTACCCATAGCATTAGTACCAATGCTATTTTCTGACATAAATGCACCTACTACCATATTTAGATTATTAGCAATATCCATTACTTCTTTATCACCAATAATTTTTAAAATACATCCTTCTTTATCTGTTAAAATTATAAAGAATTCTGATCCCTTTAAAAAATCATATAAAATCTCTATAAATTGAGAGGCAATCTTTAAAAAGCTCTTATTCTTTTCTATATTATTGGTTATTTCATCTCCTTTAAGAATTTTTTTAGGAAAAACTCTATTCTCCTCTATTCCAAAATAAACAGATCTCTCATGAGATTTTTTTATTATATTATCTTGCTTATCTTTACCATAAATCAAATGATCACTTCCTTACGTGATCATTATATCAAAAATTTATAATTTTATTTACCTTATATATGAAACTATTAAATAATATAGAAAAAAATACATAAGGAATGTATTTATTAGGAGATGCAAAAGACGTAAACAATATTATGAACTGCTATATGGGACGCTTTTAAAGTAGCAAGCCATATATAAAAAATTATATTAAAATAAATTAAATTTAAATTTTACAATATAAAAGTGGATAGTTATAGATAATGGATAATTAAATTAATAATTTTTAATTATTCTCAGTTAAAATAAAAAACAATTATAACTATCCACTACTCCTTAAATATTGTTAATTTATACTTTAAATTTTTTGATGAAATTTTTCATTATTTTTCTCCAACCACCAACTGCATAATTAGCTATAACTTCTGCTTGAGCTAGCGCTTCGTGAAGAGTTAAGTCACTATTTAATACATTAATATAAGAGTTCATACGCCATGAAACCAGACAATGTATTGTATATTCAGTTATATGAGAGTTCTCACTAATTTTACTATTATACAATTCTAAAAATTCACTAAAGGACCTTTCCACCAACTGAAGAACTTCATTATAATAATTCTCATAAGAAGAACCTTGTGATTTCATAGCCAATAAAATAAATGCATTCTTATTAGTATACATATACCTCATAAACTTCTTTTCATGCTCAATATGGCAATGAGGATTATCTATATACTTGCCATTCAAAATATTTTTGTAATTCTCTTTTTCCGTTTCTACAAAGATAGAGATAATTTCTTTAAAACTTTTTGCAACCTTTTTTACTAATGATTCAAATAATTCTTCTTTATTATCAAAGAAAAAATACAGTGCTCCAGTGGTAAGTCCTACATTTTTACATATAGTTCTTAAAGAAGCTTTATCATATCCATATTTTAAAAACTCACTCTGTGCAGAAATTAAAAGTTTTTCTCTGGTTTCCATTGTATTGTATATGGTTATCCTCTCCTAACCTCCTATACTTCATGACATTTAATATCTTAAAGTATAGATTATATATGTAAAACTTATGTAATTCTAAAAAGTTATTAATTTGATTATATTAAAATTTTTTTACTTAATAGCTTCTAATATACCTTGCTTAAATACTTATAAGAAATTATTCAATCTTAACTTTCATCAAATTAATAACTACTAAATATTGTTTTTATATTTATTTCATATATTTCTTACTTTTTATAAACTTAAACTAAATTTATTTCACTTTCATTTCACCTATATTACAAACTTTACTATTTTCACATCCTAAATTTGCAAATTCAATAGCTGGCTTGTTTGTTTCAGTATTTAATATACAAACTTTCATTTTACAAATTCCCGATGGTAAATCTTTATCAAGTGGAATTTCAAATGAAATATCTACACTTCCTGGAAGTAAATTTCTAATATCATAATCCAAATTTTGTTTTTTTATGATATTTCCTTTAGAGTCTTCTAAAATTACTTGTATTGGCCAATTAAAATAAAATGGTGCAACCCCAGAATTTTTTATACTCATACAGCCAATTAAATTCTTTCCTGGATAATTTAGATATGAATATTTAACTTTGGTAATGGTATATCTGTAACCTATTATATTTAATAATCTATTTAAATTCTTTTTCTTTTCCTTTGGTAATTTTACATATCCAGGATTGCTTGGTCCCAGCCAAGTTGTATGACTATTTTTTATCATATTAATTGTACTTTCAATATTCTTATTTTCTAAATACATATCTCCTGGATAATTCGCAAACTCTCCTCCCGAGGGTCTTTTTTTCCAATACCCATTCATTTCAGGATTATACTGATCATTGTCAGGAACTTTATACCCATTATCTATCCAATTTAAAAAGTAGTCGTTAGTTTGAAATTTGTCTCCAAAGGAATCATTAAACAGTCCCATTTTATTGTCTTTTGCTATTTGAAAAGGCCTTCTCATTAATAATATTTTGTTTCCCAAATACTGTATGTACGGTTCAACATACTTATCTGTTATGCTTACGTTAGGAAATTTATTTTCTACATTTGATATGGAATTATTCCATTCTCCCCATTGGCCAATGCTTCCTATTTCAACAAATGCCACATAGGTATCATTACCATATCTTTTCCCTAATGCTTTGATTAATTTGCTATGATAATCAATTAATATCGGATTATTGTATTCAGGTGCAAATCCTTTATTTCCATTTCTATCATACCAAACTCCCTTTCCCTTTATTTCTTTATATAGCCAATCTGGAATATCCATGTGTTTTTCACTAGAAGGATAATCCATATATATCCTTATAACATAACTTTTATCTTTCTTCCAATATTTATATTTTATTTTCTCCTCAATTGCATCAAAATTAAACTTTCCTTTCTGTGGCTCTAATTCTCTCCAAGACATTCCTGCATAAACCATAGAAAAAGGTTGTTCTGTAGAGCCTGAAGTAGCATCCATAACTAATCCCATATAAGGATTAAGTATAACTCTATTGCTTTCTTTAAATTCATTAACTTTAAATTCTTTATTTACACCATCCATATGTTTTTTATGAAGAAATATTGTTATTATAATAGCAATAATTATTATAAGTAATAAATTAATAATCCTAAATTTAACTTTCATACTATTCTGCATAATCTCCATTATATCTTACAAGAGAAGCATCAATAACACCTTCCATTTCTGATATTTCATTCACAAATGTTGTGTTATTATTTTTGACTTTTACTTCTACAGCCATTTCAGTAACCCCTTTTGTAATAGATTTAGACTTTATAAAATACTGCACTTTTTGAAGGGAAATGATTAATTTTTCATTTACTCTTTCTTCATAATGTATAATAAACATATAGGTGTTATTTTTAACTTTATAATTTGTTAAGAGTTTAATAGCTAGTCCTACAAAAAGAGAACCCAAAATTGCTACAGAATATATTTTCGCACCACAAGCTATTCCTACTGTTATGGACCAAAACATATACATTACATCCATAGGATCTTTAATTGCAGTTCTAAATCTAACAATACTAAGTGCGCCAACCATTCCTAAAGATAATGCAACATTTGAACTTATAGTTAATACAATTAATGAAGTCAATAAGCTCATTATAACCAATGCAATATTATAAGTATAACTATATACTACACCTCTAAAAGTATCTTTATATATATAGAAAATGAATGATGCTGCAATAGCTGTTATTATTAAACATAAAACTACTTGTGAAATAGGTATTTTCCCAAAATGATCTACTTGTGTGAAACTTTTTTTAAAAATATCTTGAAAAGTTAAATTTTTGTCCATTTTTCCCCTCCATTCATATATTGTTTTTTTGCACTCTACAAAAAACATACTTAGAAATTGCACTCAAATCTTTGGCATCTATACAAATCATTTTACGTACACTTTCAGGTAAAAACTCATTAAATTTCACTTCCATTATCATTTTTGGCATAGCTATAATGGTTTGAGTTGCAATATTTTTATTGAAAATATTATTATCTGTATAAGATACCCTTAAGTTCTTATCAAAAGTAACTCTAGTTTCACTTATTTTTCCTATATACGCCTCTCTATCATAGTCTACAATTACTTTAGGAGATAATATTTTATTTTTAATTTCCCAATAAAAATCCCTCTTCAAATGATGCTTTGAAGATCCTAATGATTTATAATTACCATTAATAATGTCATCATATTCTTTTCTTGAAATTGTAACACTCTCTTTACAAATATATTGGCCAACTTTATTCTTTCTCTCAAGCTTTATTACTTTATCACTCATATTATAAATTCTTATACGATATTTTTTTCTAATATCCACTCCAAAATTCTTCTCATATAATGCACTATCATATATATCATCATAATATAAACTTCTAATAAAATACTCTCCCCTTTCGTCTGCATTTCGATCTGTCTTTAGCACATATTTAATTCTATTTCTTACTGCAATATAATCATTATAATTTATATAATATTTTAACTCATGCCTAAATTTCTTTCCTCCATGTCTCATATTTTATCTACTCTCCTATTATTTAACTTCCAATTCTTTTATTCCATAATATTTAGTCTCTCCATCATAAAAACTATCAAAAGCTACTTGTTTCTTACCATTGGAATCGCAAACTTCCACTTTCCAATAATATTTTCCACTTTCTAAATTAGGAATATTTATAAAAGTACTTTTTATAGAATCCTTTTTAAACACTATATTGTTAAAACCAGGATCTTTACTAATAACAAAATTATATGTTAAACTATTTCCTTTAAAATCAAAGGATTCATCCCAATTAAATCTATACTGATTTTCTTCAGCTTTTGGTTCCCCTAAAAATATTGGCATTGGGGTATCCATTGAATCATAGAATTTTTTCTTATTTTCTTCAACAATAAAAGGCAATCTTTTAATTTCCTTTTCATAAATTTCTTCAGTGGATGGTAAGAATTGTAAGTCAGGTTGACTTTTAATAATAGTATTTGTTTCATTATAATATTTGGAAACTAAGCTCTGTATTTTATCTTTAGACATATATTTAGACACTTCTTCAATTTTTAATATTAAATCTTTTAAATTTTTAGGATTTGATAAAAATCTTTTATGCAATTTAACTCCCCAATAATTAGATAAGGGCTCCATTTGCCAAGGTGCAAATTCTACTTTTTGATCTCCTTGTGATTCAAATCCAAAAGCACCATCATAATCCCAAGGTATAAAGTACCATTTTTTTGCAGTAACAGGACTAAAAATCAAGAAATTTTGAGATGTTGTATCTCTGTTTCCTGTTAAAATATTTATAGCAAGCCAAGTTAAATAATTTTCTCTATCAAAATGTTTATTTATTACATTATCAATGTTTAAATTATAGTTGTTTACATCATCTAGCATTTTTATTACTCTAGTATGATCTTCTATCCCTCTACATTTTAATATTTTATTAAACTCAACTTTATCATAAGCAGGATCATCTACATTTTTAATTCTGTCAGCGTATCTATTAAACTCAAAAAATTCTGCCTTATATAAATATCCTTCCTGAGCCAATCCATGATTTTTAATATATGCTTCATTAGGCTGCTCAATTTGGGTATATAATCCATAATCTACAAATTCATTATTTCCTCCAGCTAAATCTTTAACATAGACTTGAAAAAACTCCGTTCTCATACTAAAAATATTAGGAATTGTTTTAATTAGATCAAAAGCTAACTTTGCTCTTATTCTTGTCAAATCATAAGGGCACTTATTTAGATTTATTACACTTTGTCCTTTCCACTTTCCAGCTTTTTTAGAGAGCTTTATTTTATATGATTTTTGTGCTGCTCTACTGGTAGCATGTCCTTTAGGTTCAATGGTTGCATTAACATCTGAACCAGACATTATAGGAGAAGGTTTATCAAATTCAACTTGTATATTTAATTTAGGTTTTGTTTCAGGTTTACCTTTTTGATTTAAAAAATTATGAAATCTATATCTATATAAGTTGCCCATATCTTTTTTATTATCTTTTGCAACAGTAATATATATTTTCTTAACACTATCTTCATCTTCTGAATAAATTGCTTTATTTTCTTTAACAATATATTCAACTTTTCCATTATTTTTTATACTTTTTTCTTCAACCTTATTAGAAATTATGATTTTTTCGACAAATAATACAATAGCTATTACAATCACTATTATTAATGATATTGAAATAATAATTAGATTTTTTTTACTAATTTTTCTCACTTAATTTGTCTCCCTTCATAATTTTATCATGATATAATCTAACAAAAAAACCATCTACTTTTTTTATAAACATCGGTTGAGAAGCAAAAGTATAGTAATCTATTTCTTTTAAAAATAAATTAAGCTTGCGATATGAATAAATAAGTGAACTTAAAGCTGCTATAAAAAATCCAAACCCATAAAAGCACTCATTTAAAAACAAAGTTATAAGTGTTAATAAAAAATTTAATACAAAAAAAATAATTGATATCTTCATAGCATTCATCACACCATCAAAATAAAGCAAAATTACTACTATAATATACATTATAGAAAAGCTCATGCTTCCCAAAACTAGTATAGAAAATATATCCGTTGGCAATCCTGCCAGCCCTATCTCAGGCAAAAATTTCTTTCCAAATACCATAAATACTAACCCAACAATAAATTGCATTTCAATAAGATAATTCAATTCAGAATACAATGTTGAAATCATTTCAGATCTTGCTAAATTAATATCTTCTATATTTCCTTTTTCTTGAGATACCACATAATATTTCTTATATTTAGGATAAAAAGTTGTTTCAGTCCTTACTTGAAATAATACAATTATTGGCATTAATGATAAAAAAGCATAGAATAATGCAATATCATAGAATGGTGCAACTCTAAAGGTGTTTTCTATAGTTATTCCCTTTGAACTAAACCAAAACACAAAATTATGTACATACATTCCAATATAATATAAGAAACCTGTAATAAATATATATGGATATTTATTAAAGCTTGTAATTACTTCAAAGCATTCTTTATAATTAAAAGCACTTTGTCCATACTCCTCTATTATTTTTTTTATAAACAATATTATCATTATAAAAAATCCAAAAGTAATAGAAAATAATGCACTGTAAAATATACTAAATTTTATAAAATAACTTAAAACAAAATAACTTATTATTATATTACCAATACCTATTAAAAAACTCTTTAAAATTGCCATATAATCTTTTAAAGCAGATATATACACAGCCTGAATCCACACCATTGATAACTCTCCTAAAAGAATTATAGAAAATATTTTTACATAACTACTTATATTAGAATTAATGTAAAACAAATTTGAAATAATAAAATCAATACACAAAACTATGGATAAAATACCATATAAGGAAGGTACTATCTTTTCTTTATTACCTTCATATATACAATCTGAAACATATCTGGATATTAAAAGAGAGAATCCTCCTGTAATTATTAATGAAAATGAAAAGCAATATACTATTATTGTCACAAAATATTCTACACTTTTATAACTTTCTCCCATAACTTTCATAAAGTGTTGCATTGTTGTAATTAACAATATACATAAAAATGTAGGACCAACACTTACTAAAGAAGATATAAAATATGCTCTAATATCATAAAACAAACTACGTTCTTTAAAAAGTCTTTTTAATTCAAAACCTATTCCAGCCATTATATTTCTCTCACCACTTCATTATAAATTTTTTTATAACTATTTATGAAATTTTCAATTGTATACTTATTTGAAACTCTTCTATATGCATTTTGGCCTAGTTTATCCATTAGTTTCTTGTTGCTACTCAATTTTATAATAGCTGCACCAAAGGCTTCATAATCCATAACAGGCACAATTATTCCAGCTTGTAATACATCATTTCCAGTCCCATACATAAGTTCTTTACAACTCCCAACATCTGTTAGAACATGTGGCTTACCACAAGCCATCCCCTCTAATACTGCTAATGGTTGACCTTCACTTATGCTTCCAAGCACAAGAATATCCATCTTTCCTACATAATCTTTCACATTTATTTGTCCTGTAAAAGTTATATTTTTAAGATTCAATGACTGTGCAAATATTTTACATTCCTCAGTATAATCAGGATCCTCATCTTCTGGTCCCATTATGAAAAGGTGAATATTCTTCACCTTTTCATAAGCAACAGCAAATCCTTGAATAATTGTTTTAATATCTTTTATTGGAACTACTCTCAAAATAGCACCAATATTTATAACATCATCTCTTTCTTTTTTTCTATTAATATTACTAAAGTCTTTACAATTAACTCCATTTGGTACTATGAATATTTTATTTTCTTTACATCCTAGTTTCACCTGAATAGTTTTATTTCTTTCAAATAAGGATATAACTTTGTTTGCAGACTCATAGGAGCACCTTGACAATGTATGAAAAAATCTTATCCAAAAATCCTTCAAATCTCCTTTAACCCAATCAGCCTTTATTAATTCTTCTTCTCTTTCTCTTGTATATATTCCATGTTCTGTGAGAATCATTGGAGCATTATATTTATACTTTCCAAGTGATGCAATGACTCCTGCATATCCAGTAGATACACTATGATAAATGTCAGCTTTAGGAATATCATTTCTAAGAATTTGAAATAAAGTTAAAATCATTGATCGTATAGTCCAAAAAAAATCATTAAAAATTATGTAAGGATATTTTTCTTCACATATCTCACGAATAATATCATAAAAATCTTTACTCATTAAGAATTCTGATACAGAATAATTTTTATGATCTTCAATAAATGTAAAAAGATCATTCCAATTAAAATTTCCACCTAATATTAAATCTTTGATAATATTTTTTTCATCTTCTGTAAGATTCATTTCTATTATTACTTCACCACTATCTTTAAGATATGTATCTAAAAATACTTCTTTAACATAAACAATATTTTTAGGTAATTTATATTTAAACTTTCCTTTTAAACTCTCTTCAGCTCCTATTGCAAAAATTATAAATTCATGCTCAGGCATTAATCTTACAAGACTTTGTATCCAGCTTGATACTCCCCCAGTAACATATGGATAACTGCCCTCTGCTATAATACAAATTCTCATTTCGCATCATCCATTTCCAATTTAAATTCACAATCTTCTACTTTTATTAGATAAAAATCATCATCAATTTGTTTAAAATCACAATTATCTGTCTTAATTATTTTTTTATCACTTCTTAAAATATAATACATTATTCCCTTGAAATTTTTACAATATCCTTTAATAGAATTATTATCATATTCAAAAACTACATCAGTATCTAAATATTTACTTAGTTCTATACCACCGTTTGAAATTGTCATACTGTTCAGCCAATCAAAATTAGTGTATACATCTTCCATCATTTTGTTATATTCAGTGCCCATTTCTTCCCAATTCATCCCCTCGCTTCTTTCTGGATCTAAAATATCATCTGGATGAACAAAATGTGAAAAAACCCCATAGGTCATAATTCCATTATAAATATCCCATTTTTTTTCTTCTGTATATCTATACCCCGAAGAAAATCTTGGAATGCTTAGAATCCCTTCAGCATCTTTTGAAAATTCTTGTACACAATGCAATTCATCTTCATCACCATCACCTTCTAAAATTGATGCAATTACTTTAATCTCTGGGAATACTTTTTTCAATGCACTTTTTCCTATTTTATCAATTATATTGGAAGGTGGAACATAACTTCTAAATTTGTAATCAGGGAAAACAGAATTAAAATAATTACCTACTTCCTTAAGGGCTTGTATCATATCATTCTGACTAAACCAATTCTTATATCCTAAATCTGCATCTTTAATTTTTTTATTTAAATAAAGTGGTTCATGATTGTATCCATGAAGTCCTATTTCTCCGCCATTTTTAATTACCTCATATCCTAATTTAAACAGAATATCCCTATTCTCTTTACTTCTAGCTTCACTAAAATTGCCCCTTACTAAATCATTATAAGATTCAATATAATAAGTTGAATACTTAGCATTATATTTTCTAGCGCTTTTTAACATGGTAGGCCACCAAATTTCTGTATAAAAATCACTTATATTTCTTCCATATTCAGAATATATTTTTTCATTATATCCTCCTGGAATCGGAGAAGGAAAATCATCTATAAAACTTAATTTCATATTCATAACAGGATAAATAAATCCAGATTTTATTTTACTTAACAATCCTATAAAAAGCCCTCTATATTTCTTATATTGAAAAAGATCTCCATTAGTAAATAATATCTTCCCATTTCCTAAAGGTTTTTCCCAAATTATAGGTCTGTTATTGGTGGAAACTGCATGAACAGTACAATTTTCATCGATCTGAGTCTGAATAGCTGAAATTTCTGCATTAGGATTAGAAACTCCATTACCTTTAATCATTAAATCACTTGTTAATTTAATCCCTTTAATATTAGTAATTTCTCTGTGCTCATAAATTCCAACTTCTCTACTAATACCTTCAAGACCATTATATGTTTCAGGTCTTACTGCAAAAATAACAGTTCCTCCATTTTTAACATATTCAAATAGTTCATTAAAAAATTTAAATTTATATAAATATTCAAAGTCTATGATTACACATTTATATTTATCAAATGAAAACTCATTATCTGTATTTACTTTATAATCTACATTCTTTTTAATAGACGAGAATACTATACTTAAATTTTCCTTTATCTTAACACTAATATTTTCCCCTGGATTATATATAAAAAGATACTTTTCATCATTGGCATTACTGACATTAATATATTTATCAGACATTTTACCATTTTTATTCTTATAATCTTCATACACATCTACATTTTTAACATTTCCTAAAATAAATTCCATTCTAAAAACAAATAAAGCAAGAGCTAGGATCAATGAACTTACAATAAATTTAATAAATAACTTATTATTGTTCATTAAATTTCTCCTTCTAACCAAAATTTAATAAGATTTAAAGAATCTCTATTTAATATAATGTTAGACTCTCTAAGCTTTCTCAATACTTTATTAAATTTAGTTCTATTTTTATTAATAAAATAAATTTTCATAATTAATAAATATGGTTTTTCAGATTTTTTAAAATTCTCAAAGTATTGATTGCAATATTCTATAGCTCTTTCAAAGTCCTTTAATATAATATAACAGTTTATAATTTCTTCATATAAATATTCATCTGCTGCTTCCATTTCAATAATTTTTTCTAACAATTCCTTATATGTGGAAAGATTTTTTTGATATGCATTTTTATCTAACAAGCCACTATCATTATATTTTTTTAAAGCATCTGCATATGCTTTTATTATAGTTAGATCAGTTTTATTTTTTTGATATTTTTCTTTAAATTCTTGAATTGCCAAAGTAAGTTTACGTTTCACCTCAGTAACTGCTGTAGCAGCATAGTGTGATGTCTCTGTGTCTTCATCTCTAATAGCCTCTTTTAAAAAATCTAAATATTTATATGAATCACTCTTTAAAACATTAATAATAAAACTTTTCTTAATTTTTTCATCATTAAGTACAAGAGCATCCTCCATTGGGATAACCTCCATATTTTTGCTTAAATAAAATGGTTTTGATTTTAAATTATCAGATTTACTATAATTATCTTTTTCTAATTCTGAATTATTAAATTTACTAGTAATTTTTTTCTATAATAAATATTTATAATATAAAATATACTTCCGAAAAAAGGTAAACAAATCATTATTATAAATCCAACGAAGCACTCTTCCCTTGTTTTTAATTTTATAAAAAGAAAAATTATTGAAGAAAAAATAGTATTAGTTAAGTATATCTTAAACATACATATATTCCTCATTATACTCTTCAGCTTGTACACCTTTTTCTTCTAATCTTTCTAATATTAAATGGCTATCAGATTTAGAAGCATTTGATAAAATCAAAACTAAATCATCCTGTGATGTCATTCCTATATAATCACTTTTCCTAATTGTTTTGAATATTAAATGAGATAAACTATTAACATCTTTATCTTTATTTTTAACTTTTAACATAATAAACTCTGATTTATTCTTCTCCATTTCATCTTTTTTAATACTTTTTATATTTTCAAAAAACTCTCTCTTTAAAATAGGTGTATTTTCTATATATCTTTTATCTCTCATAGCTTCCTCATATTTATATGCCTTTAAAATAGCTGTTTTAATTAAGTTTGTAACCACATGCATCAAATTTACAAAATGCAGTGTTAATCTTTCAAACTTAACTGAGTTAATCATTATTAAAGCAATAGGATTCCCATAATCATCATTTATTGGACAAATAAACATTGGAATATCCATATCAAGATTTTTATTTATAAACAATTCACCATTAAATATATTAGTTTTTGCTTCTTTTAAATAATCTAATGTAATTGTCCTAGGCATATTAATATCATTCTTCCCCTTTCTAACAATTAATCTTAAATATTTATTGTTTTTATCCATTGAGTATATTGATACATCCTTTACCTTCAAAATCTTTTCGATTACTTCAACTGCCTCACTATAAACATACTGTGATTCCAAGCTATCTAATTTCTTAATAATTCCATATATCTTTCCAAAGCTATTTTCTGAATTCACAACTTGCTCTTGTAAAACTGATTTTTCCACAAGTATTTCATTATATACATTTCGTAATAAATCATATTCATTTTTTAAAGATTCAGTAATCTTGTTTTGTGATTGTTCTTTTTTCAAATATCTTTCAAAAATATAACTAAGGATAACCCCAACTAATATATACATACCAATTTTAAAAGCAAAATTAGTATCTAGAGGTAACGTAAAAACAGATCTTCCCTTTAAAATATTTTCAACAGTAACTAAAATGCTAGTTAATGTAGTTGCAATTATTGTTTGCTTTCCTCCATGTGTTAATCCTATTATAAAAATATAGGCAAGTTTTAAATCCATAGTATTTTCAAGATATTCTCCATTTTTAAAAGTAGACAAAACTATTACTAGAATAAATAATGCTACATTTTCAATATAAGGTAGATACTTTTTTGCTTTATCATTATGTTTTAACTTTTTTTTTTCAATATTATTTTCTTCAGTCTTATAATTAATTGAATACCAATCGAATGTATTTTTTATACCCTGCTCTATTGAAACCATAGGTATCCATCCCAATGCTTTTTTTATCTTAGTATTATCTAGACTTGAATGCTTAATATCTCCTTTTCTGTCTTCTTTTCTAATAATACCTTTTATCTTTTTTAAACTATTCAATATTCTAATTAAATCATTTAGACTTGACCTACTATTAGTAGAAAGATTGTATACTCCAGATGAAATGTTGCTTTCAGCTGCTTTAAATAATGCATCTGTTAAATCTGATACATAAATAAAATCTCTTGTTTGTTCTCCATCTCCATTTAAAGTAATTTCCTTATTTTTAGTTATGTTATCCATAAAAATGGAAACAACTCCACCTTCTCCTATAAGTCCTTGCCTAGGTCCATATACATTTGAAAATCTAAAGCAGATAGTATCTAGATCATATATCTGATTCCACTTTTTACAATATTCTTCTCCTACACATTTACTTATACCATAAGGTGATAATGGCTCGGCTATTTCTTCTTCTGTAAGAGGTATGTTTTGATTATTACCATAAATTGCTGCTGAAGAAGCAAAAATAAATTTATTAACCTTATACTTTGTAGATAATTCAAGCATATTAACCAAACCTAAAATATTTGTTTTAGTATCCAAAAATGGATCTTCTAAAGAGGTCGTTACGTTAATTTGAGCAGCTAAATGAACTACTATATCGAAATTGTTATTTTTAAAAACATATTCACATTTTTTATCTTCAACATCAAATTTATAAAATTTATGTTTACAATTTACATTTTCAACTTTCCCTGAAGACATATTATCAATGATAAATACTTCATATCCTTCTTTTTCAAACCTTTCCACTACATGTGAACCGATAAAACCATATCCTCCAGTTACTAAAACTTTCATAAATTATCCCTCCAAAAATTTCCTTCTGCTAGGTTATATATCCTAGTGCTTCCACTATAAAAAACTATAAGTTTAATAGAAGAATAATAATAAATAAAAATATAATTTCATTATTCCGATTCCCTGAAAATGTATAAGTTTAGACAAATAGGCTAATAAAAACAGAAGTGTAATGAATATAAGAAATGTGGCATATAATTGCCTTCCTTTTAGACTTGTTAATAAACCCAGATTCCATAATAGACCTAGATATGCTAATAATTATGCAAGATATAAATTTATTACAGACTATATTGCTATAAAACACTTAAGCAGTAGCTAAAATTTAAAATAATACGAAGCATATTTCAAATAGATCCAATGTGAAATTAAAATATTAATTTAATAATACATTTAAATTTAGTATAGAGATAAAAAAGTATTTAATTTATCTTTAAAAGCAAATAATTCAATATATTTATTTATCTTTAAATTACAAATAATGAATTATCCAATAGTTTTCTTCCAAATTAAAATTACTAACTTATAAAAAATTAGTTTTACTAACCTTGTTTATTACTGCTTAAAATTTAATTAATAGCTTTATTAATCTGCAAAAATTATCTTTATCAATAGCCTATTTGTCACTAATCAAATTAGCTAAACTTATACATTTTTCAAGGAACATGAAATTTTGCCAAAAGTTAAGACATTTTTAAATCACGGCTTAACCAAATCAAAATTTGCACAAAAAAACTATACCATAAATTTCTTTTTGCGTCAAAAAAAACTTTTTAGGTCATATTTTACCTTTATTTATCAATATATTACAAGGAAATATATTGTTTTTTCTTTTATAATTCTATAATTTTTACGTTAAAGCTAAAATATTTTTTCATTTTTTTACATGAAATTTTTTGATTATAATACATTTAAATGAAAATAATACATATTTTAAAAGTTATATTTCCCTAACCTCTTTTTGCCATTTCTACTATGAAAAACTTTATTTAAATATATTTTTCATAGAATTCATGCATATATTAAAATTTTATTAATTTTCCTAAAATTCTTAAAATAGTATCAGTAAGAAATATTCTCTTACAAAATTATAAAAAATGTACCTACTTTAAATATAAACATTCTATATTTAAAGCAGGTACATTCTCTTTTAAATTTTATAAAAAATTAAATCTATTTTATTTAAAAATCATCTATTGTTTAACTCAAATTTTCAATTCTTATAACGCTTTTTATCTTATCCACTACATCTAATTTCTTGATTTCTTCTATGGATTTATTTATATTTCCCTCCAAAGTATCGTGAGTTACCAAAACTATAGACACGAAGTCTTCTTTTCTAGGCTTTTGTATAAAAGATAAAATGCTTACATTATTTTCTCCTAATATAGCAGTGATTTTTGCCAAAACCCCGGGTGCCTCTTTTACTGAAATTCTTAAATAATATTGGGACTTAAAATCATTTTTACACGCTACTTCTCTATCAATATAATTTTTATCCATAGGAGGAGCTCCTTCATTTCTTAGGACAGATATTATATCTCCAACTACTGCACTTCCTGTAGGAAGTTCTCCTGCACCTCTTCCATAAAGCATTAGATCTCCTACTGCATTACCTTTAATAAAAATTGAATTAAAGGAATCATTAACATTAGCTAAAGGATGAATTGATGGAATCATTGTAGGATGAACTCTAAGCTCAAGCTTTTTATTTACCTCTTTAACTATGGCTAAAAGTTTTATAACATATCCTAACTCCTTTGCATATTCTATGTCTTTTGCTTTTATCTTAGTTATACCCTCTACATATATATCATCTATATTTACATTTGTTTCAAAGGCTAAAGTAGTTAAAATAGCTAATTTATAAACTGCATCATATCCTTCCACATCAGAAGTTGGGTCTGCCTCTGCATAGCCCTTTTCCTGTGCTTCTTTAAGTGCCCCTTCAAAGTTCATACCTTCTAGAGTCATTTTAGTTAGTATATAATTTGTAGTTCCATTAATTATACCTACAATTTCTTCTATTTTATTTGCAGTTAAACTTTCATTTATACTATTAATTACAGGAATTCCCCCAGCTACGCTAGCTTCAAAATTCACAATTACTCCTTGTTTTCCTGCCTCTTTAAAAATTTCTTTACCATTAGTTGCAATAAGCATTTTATTTGCAGTTATAACATGTTTTTTATTTTTTATAGCCTTTAATATATATTCTTTAGCCGGATGCAAACCACCTATAACCTCTACAACAATTTTTATACTTTCATCATTAAATATTTCTTCCACATTTGTAGTCAATAATTCTTTAGGTACTTCTATTCCTCTTTGCTTATTTATATCTTTTACCAATATTTTTGATATTTCTATATCATAACCAGCTCTTTTAATTATAGCTTCCTTGTTTGTATTTAATATATTCCAAACTCCCTTACCTACATTTCCTAATCCTAATAGTGCAATCTTAACTTTTTCCACAATTTTGCCCCCTTTTTTTGTAAACAACTTTCTAATTTTATAGTTATTTGAGAAAATTTCATAATTCATTTTTAAATATAAATATGCAAATATATTGTTTTAATACAATATGTTGTATAGTGACTTACTCTCTTTTTAATTGTGCAATTTGCTCATTTTTTAATATACTTTATACCTTAGAATTAAAATTCTTTTAAATCATCTATTTTTTCTTATAGTAAATACAGAACAATTACTATTTACTAATCTATGAAAGCACTATATATGCCCTTTATAGCCTTTTCAAAATCATCATTTTCTACTCCTACAATAATATTTATTTCACTAGAACCTTGATTAATCATTCTTATATTCACATCAGCGGCTAAAAGTCCTTTGAATATTTTTGCAGATATACCTTTAGTTCTATTCATACCATTTCCTACTGTAGCAATTAAAGCCATGTTATCATGAACTTCCAAAGCATCTGGCTCACACTGTCTTTTAATTTCATCTAATATAATATCTAATTTATTTTTAAGCTGACTTTCTTCTATTACTAATGATACAGAATCTATACCTGAAGGAATATTTTCAAAGGATATTCCATTTGACTCTAATATAGAAAGAAGTTTTCTACAAAATCCTAATTCTGAATTCATAAGCATTTTCTGTATAGCTATAACTGTAAATCCTTTTTTACCTGCTATACCTGTAATAGATCCAGTACAATTTGAAGCTTTATCTTCATCTACAATTAAGGTTCCTTTATCTTCTGGTTTATTAGTGTTCTTTATTTTTATAGGAATCTTCACATCTCTTACTGGAAATATACTTTCTTCATGCAAAACTTTGGCGCCCATATAAGAAAGCTCTCTAAGTTCCTTATAACTTATTACTTCTATGGGTTTTGGATTATTTATAATATTAGGATCTGCTACTAAGAATCCTGATACATCTGTCCAATTTTCATAAAGAGAAGCACCTACAGCTCTAGCTACTATGGCTCCTGTTACATCAGAACCACCCCTTGAAAAAGTCTTTATAGTTCCATCAGGCAATGCTCCATAAAATCCTGGAATAACGACTTTTTCCACATTATTGATTTTTTCTTTTATAGTATTTTCTGTTTTCTTTAAATCTAGGCTTCCATATTTTCTGAAATGTATAATTTTTGCTGCATCTATAAACTCATAATTTAAATAATCTGCTAAAATTAATCCGTTTAAATATTCCCCTCTACTAGCCGCAAAATCTCTTGTAGCTCCAGATTGTATTTCTTTCTTTATTTCTTTTAGTTCATTTTTTATGTCTACTTTAACTTGTAATTCTCGTGCTAAATTTAAATATCTTTCCTCTATATGTTTAAATACATCATCAAAAGATATACCATTTTCTCTATGAGTATGACATAAATATAAAAGATCTGTTATTTTATAATCCTCTTTAAATCTTTTACCTGGTGCTGAAGGCACTATATATTTTCTTTTTTCATTTCCATAAACTATACTTTTTACCTTCCTAAATTGTTCACTATTTGAAAGTGAACTTCCCCCAAATTTAGCTACAACTACTTTTTCCATTTTATCTTAAGCCCCCTATTTAATTTAAACTTCATGTTTATACACCAAAGTTCCAAGATTATCTATATCAAGCTCCCTAACTTCCCATTTATTTTTTAAAGTGTCCAAAAAACTTTTAATATTTCTTGAAAAATCCTTATCCTCTTTCCTAAGCATAACCATAATAGTTGGACCTGCACCGCTTAAAAATACACCCAGAGAATTTAGCTTTTCACACTGATTTTTTATTTTATAAAAATTTTCTATAAGCTTTGCTCTATAATCCTGATGTAATTTATCCTTGCAAGCATATTTTATTAAATCAAAATCCCCATTATTTAGTGCAGATATCATAAGTGCAGTTCTTCCTACATTAAAAACTCCATCTTTATAATCTATACTTTTAGGAAGCACTTCCCTTGCTTTTTCTGTAGATAAAGTAAACTCTGGTATAAGTGCACAAAACTTAATACCTTCACTTACTTTTACTTTGCTGTAAATTATCTCTTTATTATCACATATGGAAGCAGTCATTCCCCCATATAGAGCTGGATTTACGTTATCTGAATGACCTTCTACTTCTACTGCTAAATCTAAAATTTCTTTTTCATTTAAAACTTTTCCAGCTAATTCATTAGCAGAAACTATTCCCCCTACTACACAAGCAGCACTGCTTCCAAGCCCTCTTGAAACAGGAATATCACTTTCTATTTTTATCCTTAATCCAGTAGGTTTATATCCAACTTTATCAAAACATTTTTTCATAGCTACATATACTAAGTTATCCTGATTTTTAAATTTATCAGCACAGCCTTCAAAAATAAGACCCTCTTCAATTTCTTCTACAAATAATTTATTATACATATTCAATGCTATACCTAAACAATCAAAACCTGGACCTATATTTGCACTTGTAGCAGGCACCCTAACTTCTATCATTTTTATCACCTATACCCCTAAAAAATTTTTAATTATTTTCCCCATTTCATCATTTTTACAAGTAACCCTATGACATATTTCTTTTTTATCTAACCCTTCTAAACCTTTAGGTAATTTTAAGTTTAATTTATCTTTAAATAAATTAATAAGTTTAAAATCCGAAGTACTTTTATCTGCTATATTTAACACTTCATTTATACTTTTAGGAAATTTTAAAGGGCTTGCGGTGGATGCTATTATAGTAACTTTATTATCTTCTGTCTTATTTTTATATTTTTCATAAACCCCATAAGCTACTGCTGTATGAGTATCTATAAGATAATTACAATTTTTATACACTTTTTCAATAGCTTTAAGTGTCTCCTCTTCATCTGCAAAATCCCCATATAATATATCTAATCTTTTCTTCATTTCCTCTGTTATTTCATATTTACCCTTTTCCTTAAGTTCTAACATAAGATTTTTTATTAGATGTGAATTTCTTCCACTTATTTCATATAAAAATCTTTCCAAATTGCTAGATATTAAAATATCCATAGAAGGAGAATTGGTAACAGAAAAATTTCTTCTCCGATCATATACCCCAGTATTTATAAAATCTGTCAAAACCTTATTCTCATTAGATGCACAAATTAATTTCCCCACTGGTATTCCCATATTCTTAGCATAAAAGGCTGCTAAAATATTACCAAAATTTCCTGTAGGAACAACTATATTTATATTTTCCCCATCAACTATTTTTTTGTCTTTAATGAGATTTACATAAGAATATACATAATATACTATTTGGGGTACTAATCTTCCTATATTTATAGAATTGGCAGAGGAAAACATATATCCCTTTTCTTTTAATATTCCTTTGAATTTTTTATCATTAAATATTTCTTTAACTCCATTTTGTGCATCATCAAAGTTTCCATCTATACCAACAACAAAAGTATTTTTGCCTTCTTGTGTAACCATCTGCCTTTTTTGAATTTCACTTACTCCATCTTTTGGATAAAACACTACTATCTTTGTACCCTGTACACTATCAAATCCTTCTAGTGCAGCTTTTCCAGTATCTCCTGAAGTAGCTGTTAATATAACTATTTCTTTAGTTATATTCATCTTCTTTGCCGAAACTTTTAAAAGGTGGGGCAATATACTTAAAGCCATGTCCTTAAAAGCTAATGTTTTCCCATGATAAAGTTCTAGAAAATATGTTCCAGCTTTATAGTTTAATGGTACTATAAGAGGATTTTCAAACTTACTATCATAAGCTTTATCTATACATTCTTTAAGTTCCTTTTCATCAAAATCATCAAAGTATTTTTTCATAATATAAAATGCTAATTCTTTATAGTCCATATTTTCTAATTCTTTAAAACTCTTATCTATTTTAGGGAACTCTTCTGGTACATATAATCCTCCATCCTCAGCTATTCCCCTAATTATTGCCTCTGATGCTTTAACATTCTTTTCTTCTCCCCTAGTACTTTTATAAAACAAATTATTAGCCCCCTTTAACGAAATATATTTTTATATGTTTTATTACATTTTCTATTTTTTCCTCTTCTGTTAAAGTTATAATATATATATTATTCTGTCTTTCATAAAAAGTCAAGTGTTTTTCTATAGGATACAATACAATCATAATCATTTTCCTAAAACTATTTATAACTTCTTAGTTCCATAAGATAAAATAAAAAAATGTGATTATTTTTTATAATTGTTTTTGTGAAACAATACTACCTATAATTTCTTCTAAATATACAGAATAAACATATATAAATAAAAAGTGTAACTACTCTTAATAGCTACACTTCTTATTTATATATGTTTAATTTTTATTTTTCAAATTATTAGTGACTTAACATCACATTAACCTCTTTACATAATTTTTAGTATATACTTTTAATCTATTAACCCTTCTTTTTTTAAAAATTCTTTTGCTACTTCTTTAGGATCCCTTTTATTTACATCTACTTCATAATTTAATTTTCTCATCTTTTCATCTGTAATTTTTCCATCTAGTTCTCCTAAAACTTTCTTAAGTTCTGGGAACTTTTTTAATGTCTCTTCTTTTACAATTGGAACTGCATAATAGTCTAGGAAAAAATGCTTATCATCATCTAAAAGAACTAAATCAAACTGTTCTATTAACCCATCTGTTGTAAAAGCATCTATAGTCTGAGTTTCATTATTAACTAATGCTGTATATCTTAGACCTCCATCTATTGGTTTAACAGATTTAAAATTCATATTATATGCTTTGTTAAGGCCTATAAGTCCATCTTCTCTATTTGCAAATTCTATTGTTGGTCCTGCTATCATTTTATTTGATACCTTTGCCAAATCTGATGTTGTTTTTAAATTATATTTTTGTGCAATCTCTTTTGTAGTTGCCATTGCATAAGTATTGTTATAACCCATAGGGTTTAACACTTCAATTCCAAATCTTTCTTTAAACTCTTTTTTAACTTTATTATAAACATAATCTTTATCTGTATTCCTATTAGGTCCTTCTATTTTTAGTATATTTCCATATGCAGTACCTGTATACTCAATATACATATCTATTCCACCAGTTTTTAGTGCATTAAAACTTACTTGGCTTCCTCCTAAATTTAATTTTGTTTCAACATTTATATCTGTTTTGTTATTAATTAATTCTTCTAACATGTTACCTAAAATAACTTGTTCTGTATAGTTTTTAGAACCAATAACTACTTTTTTATTGCTTATTCCTATTATCTTTGGAACTATTAATGCTAACACTATACAAACTCCTACTATTGATGCTATTATAATATTCCTTTTTTTATTTTTATTTGAATAACCTCTTTTTACTTTCATTGTACCATCTGCTTTTTTTATACCATTTGGCATAGTTGCATCTTCTATTTTTCCTGTTATCCAATCTATTATTAAAGCTAATATAGCCGCCGGAATAGCACCAAATAGTATAAGATTATTATCTACAGTTTGTATTCCTGAGAATACTAAGTATCCAAGTCCACCTGCTCCTATAAAGGCTGCTATAGTCATAAGTCCAACAGCTGTTACTGATGCTATTCTTATACCTGCCATTATTATTGGCATTGCTAAAGGTATTTTTATAATTTTAAGAGTTTGTGTATTTGTCATACCTAAACCTTTAGCTGCTTCTAGCATATCTGGATTTATATTTGTAATTCCTATATAAGTATTTTTTAATATTGGTAACATAGAATATAAAACAACCATAGTTATAGCAGGACCTGATCCTATACCTATTAAAGGTATTAAAAAACCTAAAATAGCTAAACTTGGTATAGCTTGAGTTAAGTTTGCAAAACCTATTACTACATTAGCTAATTTTTTATTTTTAGTAATAAGTATACCAAGAGGAACTCCAATAACTACTGCTATCAAAACTGCTATCAAAGTAAGCTCTATATGTTCTATTAGAAGAGATAATATTTCTGATCTTTTTAGTATTAATTGTTGTATAAAATTATTCATCTATTATCTCCTCCAAATCTATATACTGACTACTTAAAACTGATATTAAACTACTTCTTGTTATTAATCCTAAAAGTTTCCCTTCACTATCACTTACAGGCAAATACCCCATTTTTAAACTATTAAATTTGTCTAAAAGTTCTGGTAAATTAGTATCTCCCAAAACACATTTCGGTTCTTTATTCATTACTTCTTCCACTAATGTATTTTTTTCTTTTATCTTTCGAATATATTCTAAAGTTATATACCCTAGCAATTTTCTTTGTTTATCTATTACTAATAAGCTATCTACTTTATTATCTCTCATTTTTTCTCTTGCTTGAAGCAGATTTCTCTTAGGAGTAACTGTTATAGGACTTGTTATCATAACATCCTCTGCTCTTATCATTTCTGGCTTAGTCCATATTTTATTTTTTCCTACAAATTCTTCAACATATTCTCCTGCTGGATTTTTTAATATATCTTCTGGAGTATCATATTGAAGTAATTTTCCATCTTTTAATATACAAATTTTATCTGCTAAATTTAAAGCCTCATCCATATCATGCGTAACAAAAACTATAGTTTTTCTATACTCTTTTTGGATATTAAATAATTCTTCTTGAAGTTCTGATCTTGTTATGGGGTCTAATGCACTAAAAGGTTCATCCATTAAAATTATTTCAGCATCTGCTGCAAAAGCTCTTGCGACTCCAATTCTTTGTTGCTGTCCTCCACTTAATTCAACTGGGTATCTATGCATATATTCTTCTGGATTTAATCCAACCATATTTAACAACTCATTTGTTTTTTTATCAACTTCTTCCTTGGTTTTTCCCATAAGTTTTGGTATTATCTCTATATTTTCTTTAACTGTAAGATGCGGGAAAAGCCCAGTTTGCTGAATTACATATCCTATACTTCGTCTTAACTTTATTGGATCTACTTCTTTTATATTTTTCCCATTAACTATTATTTCTCCTGATGTTGCTTCTATTAATCTATTTATCATCTTTAACAATGTGGTCTTTCCTGAACCACTTGACCCTATTAATACAACTAGATTCCCCTTCTCTATTTCTAAATTAAATTCTTCTATTACAACAACATTTTTGTAATTTTTTTTAATATTTTTAAATTCAATTATAGTATTTTTCATAAATACTTTACTTACCTTCCTCTCTGTGCTTTAAAACATATTCATTTATATATTAACAACTTTTTCATATAAGAAGTTGTACCTTTAATAGTAACATAAAAAAACATAGCTATCAAATTTAGTTATGAAATACATTTATATGAATATATTATTATTATCTTTTTATTTTTTATTTTTATGTATAAAAAGCTGCAAATACTTTGGTTAAATAAGTAAAAGAGCATCTCACTTTTAAATGAAATACTCTTTTTGCTTTTTTAAATAATAACTTTTACAAATCTTTTACCATTTATTTAGTGAGGTCTATTCTAAATTTTAAATCATTTCTTATTTCATAATGTCCTAAATCATTAGTTCCTATTTTATATTTTTTATTCTTATCTAAAGGATCAAACTCCATAATATAATCATTAGGATTATCTTTATCTTTTCTTACCTTATCTAAAGCATCCTTTCTTTGTACTCCATTATCTTTATCACCCATTATGAATAACTGTTTAGATTGTAAAAATGGCGCCTTTCCTTCTACCTTATATTTAACAACAGTTTTATCTTTTTCAGTTTTTATCTCTTTAATTATAAGTTTACCTATACTTCCTTGAGAAAGTTCTATAGGATATACACCATCTATATTTTTATATACTGGTGGTATAAATATTGATCCATCATCAGATTTATATTTTTTATATTCTTCCTTATCAAAATTAATTTTATATGGTATAACAGTTAAATACTTCGGAATAGATTTTAAAGCAACCAAATTGAGATTATAAGTAAAGTCCTTTGAAGATGCATTTTGGCCTCCATCGCTGGTAGAACCTTTTAGTGTAATCTCATTACCTTTATCATCAAAAACAAACCATTCATCATATTCATATAAATTCTGCCCTCCTGCCATTTCTTTCTTAAAAGCTTCTTGTCTTTTTTGGGAAGCTTCCTGACTTTTATCTTTGTAATTACCAGTAACAGTTATAGTAGTATTTATAGGTGTAAAACTTATTTTTTCTACATTAACAAGTACATCATTAAAACTAACTTTTGTATTGGGTTTAAATACATTAATATGTTTGGATATTTCATCTTTTGAAAGGCTAAATTTAAAATTCCAATTTCCTTTTACACCATATATGTTATTTACATTTAAATTCACATTAAATTTATTTTTAAGTTTCATGTCACCTATGTCTATACTATCTGAATTTATATAAGTATTACTATCTAAATATTTACCATTTGAACTAGAGCCACCACTAGGCTCCTTACCACCTATTTTAATGTATTGACTAAGAGAAAAGTATATACCAGTAGCCTCTTTTACTTCTTTAACTATTTTTTTTATATTATCTTGAGTTTTTATAGTATAGGCTATCATTAATTCTGTATCATCGCACACCACTTCGTTTATAGTTAAAGTTATCCCTTTATCTGTAACACTTTTGTTTATACTATTAGAATATTTTTCATACTCCCCTTCTTTTGGTACTCCATATCCTATTAAAGCTTGAATCACTGACTTAAATTCTGAAATATTTTTTGCAAAGGCAGGTATATTTACACTAATAAGGGCTGCAACTATTATTAAAGATGCGGCTACAGCCTTATGTTTAAAGTTCTTTTTAGCTCTTTTACCTTTAACTTGTTTTAATAAATTCTTTTTTAATCTTTTCTTTCTTAAATCATCCATATTTAAATCTAAATTTTCATCTTCATCTTCATCCTTATCTATATTAATACAATTAAGTAGATCTAATATATCCTTTTCTTCAAATATATCTTTATTCATTTACACACTCCCCCTTTTTTAGTTTTTCAAGTTTTTCTTTTAAAATTTTCCTACTTCTTGAGAGTCTGTTATCAACTACATTTCTATTTACTCCTAAATAGCTTGCTATCTCAACTATGTCTTCCTGTATTAAATATCTTCTTATAAAAATCTCCCTATCCGTTCCTTTTAGATCTTTTATCATATTTATAATTTCATCTTTATTTTCCTTGGATATAATCAAATTTTCTACTTGTTCTTTTGATTCAAAAATATAATTTTCAATACAATCTA
Organism: Clostridium sporogenes; assembly: GCA_019933195.1. Classification (NCBI taxonomy): domain Bacteria; kingdom Bacillati; phylum Bacillota; class Clostridia; order Eubacteriales; family Clostridiaceae; genus Clostridium; species Clostridium sporogenes. Next base: position 3,702,536 of record CP082942.1, on the reverse strand, counting down.
TATTTGTATCTTTAATTATTTTTTTCTTATAGTTTATAGCCTTGTATTTTGCTACAGCTTTAAACCAATATTTAAAATTTCCCTTTTCTTCATGAAATTTATCTATGTTGTCCCATAAACACATAAATATATCATTAATGCATTCATCCATATAAGTAGAATATTCTTTAGATCCAAAAACAGAAAATACTACTTTATATATATAGTCACAATAAGCATCAAAAGCATATTCCAGAGCTCTTGGATCTTTATACCTAAGTCTGTTAATAAAATTGTCTTCATTTATCTGCATATTTACCTCCTGCCTATTATTTATAATCATTAAGATTATATTCCATTGTATTAAATATCTGTTAAAAGGCCTTTCATATACTAATACAAATCTTTTTATAGTTTTCTATCATAAAAATAGATTTTTTTATCTTTCTTTTTAATTTATAAATTTTGTTTTTCATATAAACCATACAAATAAGCTCTTTAAAATTTAATTTATATATTTTTTTACCTTTTTAAAACACTTAACTAATTCTAGATTGGCATATTATTATGGATCACAAATAATTAGTGCACTTAGTAAATATAAATCAATAAATGAAATATTATCAATGAATTATGAATACTTTAAAGGTTATATTTTATCTTATTTTCAGTTGAGTTAAATTCTTTATTTCTATACTTTTTTCTATTGAATTTATAAACTTTCGATTTAAAATCCTATTTCAGTACTTAAATCAATATATTTTTCAGATAGTTTTCTTATAACGTGTAAATTTATTTCATCAATTTCTGTTGGATTTATAGCAAAATGAATACCATCAATAATTGTCCATCAAAAATTAAATAAGTTAAAAACTAACAAAAATAGTTTTCTATTATAAGATTGCTTTAAATAGATATAATAAAATATGTAATTAAATTTAGTTGTATGTTATACTTAATAAGTTGAAATAAAATAAATAAGAAAAGAGAAGAGAATAAATGTTGAAATATGCTAAAGTAGAAAAATTAATAAAAAAAATGGATAGAGAAATAGAATCACTTAAAATTGCCTCAAAATATTTATCAAACATAGATGAAATTAATGAGGTTAGAAATACTTTAAATAAGAAAAGACAAGAATTAGCTGATGAACTTTATAGTGAAGATACAAAATCATATTACGATTGTCGTGCAATTATAAGAGAACTTTTGGATAAAGAATTAAATGAAGAAGATCAAAAACAATTACTTGAAAATATTAAAGAAAAATTTGGAAGACAATCACCAAATCCTTCAAAGCAAAGCGTTGGATTAAATGCATGGCTTAAAGAACTTGATATTGAATTTAATTGGGTACAAACTGAAGAAAATAATTGGGCCACTCTTATAATAACTGACTTTGGAGCACACGAAAAATAATTTGATAAGATTCTTGACAGATTCTATTATTTATAAAAATTAATTAACACAAAACTACAAAACACTTACCGATATAAAGGTAAGTGTTTTTATATGTTTAACTCTTTTCTCTCTATAAACAGAATTTTTGTCTTTAAAAGCAGTTTTTACTCTTACTAAAACTTATGAAATCGCTGTCCATAGATATTACTCCAATTTTTAAGAATATAGAAACATTAAAGCATGTCAATCATCCTATAACTTAATTTAAAATCCTCCAAAGAATTCTTTAGCTATATCTACTGCTTCCTTTGCATCTTTAGCATAATAATCCGCATTTATCATTTCTGCATATTCCTCATTAAGGACTGCTCCACCAACAAATACTTTACAATCCATACCTCTTTCTTTTAAAATCCTTATGGTTTCTTTCATACTATTTACCGTAGTTGTCATTAAAGCACTTAGTCCTACTAATTTTATATTGTTTTTCTTTACTTCTTCTACTATTTTTTCAGCTTCAACATCCTTACCTAAATCTATAATATCAAATCCATAGTTTTCCAGTATAACCTTAACTATATTTTTTCCTATATCATGAATGTCACCTTTAACTGTTGCCATTAATATTTTACCTTTACTTATTTTTGGTGAATTATCTTCTCTAAGTTTTTCTTTTATAGCTGTAAAAGCCTTTTTAACGGTTTCCGCAGATTGAATTAGCTGTGGTAAAAATATTATACCTTCTTCATATTTTTCTCCAACTTCATCTAATGCAGGAATTAGCTCTTCATTTATTATTGAAAGTTCATCTCTATCTTTAATAAGTTCCTTTGTTTTGCTATATGCTTCTTCTTTTATTCCTTTTATAACTATTTCCTTTAAGGTAACATTGCTTTTTGGGGTTTTTACTTCTTTACTATTTGATATTTCCTTAGTGTACTTTTCTATATAATTTGCAGATCCCTTGTCCTCATTATTTAAAACCTTATAGGCATTTATAATATTTATCATTTCTTTATTATTAGGATTTAATATAGGTAAATCTAATCCTGATTGAAGACTCATAGCTAAAAAAGTTTTATTTATAAGTTCTCTATTAGGTAATCCAAAGGATATATTAGATACTCCTAGTATTGTTTTCACATTTAGTTTTTCTTTAACTAAAGTTACAGCTTTAAGAGTTTCTCTAACATCTTCTTGTTGTGCTGATGCAGTTAAAACTAAACAATCTATAAATATATCTTTTCTTTTTATACCATAATCTAATGCTTTATTAACTATTTTCTCAGCTATTTTTAACCTTTCTTCAGCCTTTTTAGGTATACCTTTATCATCTAAAGTTAATCCAACAACAGAAGCTCCATATTTTTTTATTAATGGTAATACACTGTCTAGTATTTTCTCTTCTCCATTTACAGAATTAACTATAGCCTTTCCATTATATACTCTTAATGCTTTTTCTATAACCTTAGTATTATTAGAATCTATTTGAAGGGGTGTATCAATTATAGATTGAATCTCTTTTATAACTTTCTTCATTGTTTCTTCTTCATTTATTTCAGGAAGTCCCACATTTATATCCAATATATCTGCTCCAGATTCAACCTGACTTATAGCTTTTTTTAATATATAATCTGTATCATTATTTCTAAGGGCTTCTTTAAATAATTTTTTACCTGTTGGATTAATTCTTTCTCCTATTATCTTAACTCCATCTATCAAAACTGATTTTGTAGAAGAACATACTCCACAAATATTGTTTTCTTTTAGCTTTTTTACCTTTACATCCTTTAGACTATATACAATTTCTCTTATAAATTCATCCGTAGTTCCACAACAACCCCCTACTATTCTTACTCCTTTTTCTACAATACTACTTTGAAAATCTGCAAATTCTTTAGGCTTAATATTATAAATAGTTCTCCCATCTTTAATAGTTGGAAGACCTGCATTAGGCTGAACCATTATAGGTATACTTGAATATTTTATTATTTCATCAACAACATCTCCTAATTCATTTGGCCCTAGGGAACAGTTTACACCTAAAGCATCTACCCCTAGTCCTTCTAAAGTAAGAACCATAGATAATGGAGTACATCCTGTAAAAGTTCTCTTATTTTTTTCAAAGGTCATAGTACAAAATACAGGAAGATTGGTATTTTCTTTTGCTGCCAAAATAGCTGCTTTAGCTTCATAAAGATCCGTCATTGTTTCTATTAAAATTATATCTGCCCCACTTTTTTGTCCTTGTACAATTTGTCTTTTGAAAATTTCATAGGATTCTTCAAACTTTAATGTTCCCATAGGCTCTAAAAGCTGTCCTATTGGACCTATATCCAATGCTATAAGTATTTCTTTATTTTCCCTTGCTTTTTTTACATTATCTATGGCTTTATCTATAATACTTTCTAAAGAAAACTTACTTTGTTTAAGCTTTATTTCATTTGCTCCAAAGGTATTAGTTGTTATAACCTTTGCTCCTGCTTCTATATATTTTTTATGTATGTTTATTATTTTCTCGGGTTCTAATATATTTAATTCTTCTGGTAAATCTGAAATATTCAACCCTAATTTTTGGAGCATTGTTCCCATAGCACCATCAAATATTAATATATTTTCTTTTATATAATCTTTAATATTCACATATATCACCTATCTTTCTAAATTTACAACTACTAAATTTATTGCAGTTACTACAAGATTTTTTATTTACTACAGCTTCTTTGGGAATTATACCTATAATGGCAGTTACAGATTTTCTAGGTATTAATATATTATGAGATGAAACTGTTAATCCAATAGTTCTTTCAGCATCTAGGGATCTTAATAAATCCTTTTGTATAGATATATCCAAGTCGCCATAACCTGGACTATATCTCCAATTTATATTTAGTTTATCTTTTTCTGCTTCTTTTTTCACTTCATTTTCTATTAAATCACAATATTCTTCTATAGCAGTTGTAGCACAAGCATCTAAAATTATTGCTTTAGTCATATTAACCTTTTCATAATATAATATTTTTCTATCAACTTTGTTTCCTAAAGTTGCAGCCATTACACAACATTTATTAGATTTTTCTAAATGATGTAGTATATCCCTTCCTTTTAGTTTTAAATTAATATCCATTAAATTAACCTGATTATTTTTATGAAGATTAGAATATTTATAAGTAGCTCTTAGATTAACTAAGGTTTTTATTTCTTTTATACATTCCTCTATAAGATTGTCTATTTCACTTGAAAATTCTTGACCTCTATATCCTAAGTATCTTAAGACCTGATTTTTATCTATATTTAAATTATTATTATCTATCTTATTCACCCTATCTATTAACCCCCCTATTTATGCGTATATTATTTCATTTCTAATATAAATTTTTATTTTAAATACACATTAAACCTTTTCCTATTTTAACTTAAACTTTCCTCTTTATCTACAAACAATATCTTATTTACAAACACCATGAACTAATATAAGTATTAGTTTTTAAACTGCTACATCTTTATTTATAGAATTAAATATTGATTTTGTACTTTCTGTTATTTTTCTAGCTATATAAGGATTGTTCATTGTATATAGATGTATTCCCTTTACTCCACTAGAAACTAAATCAACTATCTGTTCTACTGCATAGGCTATGCCTGCATCTTCCATAGCTTTCTTATCATATTCATATTTATCTAATATTTTCATAAACTTTTTAGGTAATGTAGCACCAGATATTTTAACTATTCTCTCTATTTGTTTTTTGTTAACTACAGGCATTATTCCTGCTTGTATAGGAACATTTATGCTCTTTTGCTGTGTTTTATTTAAAAATTCATAGAATATATTGTTATCAAAAAATAATTGAGATATTAAATGTTCTGCCCCTGCGTCTACCTTTCTTTTTAATTCTCTTATATCCTGGTCTAAGCTTTTACATTCAATATGTCCTTCTGGATAACAGGCTCCTGATATTCCAAAATTATTATTTTCCTTTATTTTTTCTATAAGTTTAAAAGCATAATTATATTCCCCAATAATATCCTTATCCTTTGGTATATCTCCTCTTAAAGCTAGTACATTTTCAATATTATTTTCTTTCAATTCCTTTATTATTAAATCTATATCTTCCTTTGTGGAATTTATACAAGTTAGATGTGCCAATGCTTCTATACCATATTTATTTTTTACAAGAGATGATAACTCACAGGTTTTATTATCCTTTAAGCTTCCTCCAGCTCCGTAAGTTACACTTATAAAATCCGGTGTTAAATCTTTTAACTCCTCTAAAGTTTCGTATATTGTTGTTATAGATGATGTAACTTTTGGTGGAAAAATTTCAAAAGAGAAAACTAATTTTTTTTCATTAAATAATTCTTTTATATGCATTTTAAAGCCCCCTTAATAATTTTCTGTATTTTTTTATCTATTACAAATATTTAATTTCTGAGAGACCTTAAAAAAATAAAAACCTAAAGGATACTTCCTTTAGGCTTAAAATTCCTAGATATATCCTCATCTCTCAGCTTATGCTGCAGGATTTAGCACCTTATATGTACTTTCATATAGGTTGCCGGGCTTCATAGGGCCAGTCCCTCCGCCTCTCTTGATAAGTATTCAATTTTAATTTACTAAATTTTAACTGTAATTATATAATAAAAAATTATTATTGTAAAGAAGTTTTTATAATTCTTTCAAGTTATTTTTACTTATCCACTATTTTGTATTTAAATAAATTAATTTGAATTTATTACAAAAATATGTATAATATATAATATATTCATTTAATGTTTATTATGAATTTAATTAAAATTTCAATTAAACATCAAGTCAAATATAACAATTATAATGTGAGGTGTAAAAATGAAGAAAAAATTTATTAAAGCGCTATGTTCAGTAGCCCTTAGCTGTATGATATGTACAAGCTATCTAGCTAAAGTATCTGCAGCCCCTATTAATAACACTAAAATTAAATCTAATGAAATCAATACATCAGTAGATAGTAGCAATAAATCGGAAAGAATGCCTTCTACTAATTCTCAGCCTTTAGGTTTAAATACTAAAAATACTAATTCATCAAAGTATTCCTTTAGTGACTTAAATAAGCTAAGCAATAAAGAAATTTTAGATTTAACATCTAAAATAAAGTGGAGCGATATTTCAGATCTTTTCCAGTATAACGATGATAGTTACGCTTTTTATTCAAATAGAGAACGTGTACAAGCTCTTATAGATGGACTATATGAAAAGGCTTCTACTTATACTAGTACTGACGATAAAGGAATTGATACATTAGTTGAGATTTTAAGATCTGGATTTTATTTAGGGTTTTATAATGATTCTTTAAAATATTTAAATGATAGATCTTTTCAAGATAAATGTATCCCTGCAATGCTTGCTATAGAAAATAATAAAAATTTCAAATTAGGTGAAAAAGGTCAAGATACAGTAATAAGTGCTTTAGGTAAACTTATAGGAAATGCTTCTTGTAACGCAGAAGTAGTTAATAAAACAGTACCTATACTAGAACAATACTACAGAGAAATGAATACATATCCTAAAGATAAATTAAAAGGTGATGCTGTATATAATTTTATGAAAGAGATAAATTATGATATCTCTCAATATTCATATGATAATCATATTCAAGACGGCAAAAACACTCCTTGGACTGGTAAAATAGATTCTTTTATAAATGCAATATCTAAATTTGCAAATATATCTGATGTTACAGAAAACAATGGTTGGATTATAAATAACGGTATTTATTATACTAGTAAATTATCTATGTATCACAGTAATCCATCTATTCCACATTCTGTAATAGATAATTGTCTTAAATTACTTCCTGCTTATAGTGAACAATTCTATACCGCAGTAGAAAGGATACAAGATGATTTCAACAGTAAAGATTCAAATGGCAATAGCATAGATATTAATAAATTAATTGAAGATGGTAAAAAACATTATTTACCTAAAACTTATACTTTTGATAATGGAAAAATGATTATAAAAACTGGAGATAAAGTAGATGAATCAAAAGTACAAAGACTTTATTGGGCATCTAAAGAAGTAAAATCTCAATTTCATAGAATAACAGGTAACGATAACCCATTAGAAACAGGTAATGCAGATGATGTTCTAACTATGGTAATATACAATAGTCCAAAAGAATATAAACTAAATAGAACCTTATATGGATTCAGTGTAGATAATGGTGGAATATATATTGAAAATATTGGTACTTTCTTTACTTATGAAAGAACTCCTGAAGAAAGTATTTACAGCTTAGAAGAACTCTTCCGTCATGAATTTACTCACTATTTACAAGGACGTTATTTGATACCAGGATTATTTGGTCAAGGTGATTTTTACAAAGGAAATAATGGAAGAATAACATGGTTTGAAGAAGGTTCTGCGGAATTCTTTGCAGGTTCAACTAGAACTTCCGTATTACCAAGAAAATCAATGGTTGGAGGACTTTCTCAAAATCCTAAAGAAAGATTTAGCGCAGATAAAATATTACATTCAAAATATGATGATGGATGGGATTTCTATAAATATGGATATGCTTTCTCAGATTATATATATAATAACAACAAAAAACTATTCAGCGATTTAGTATCTACTATGAAAAATAACGATGTTAAAGGTTATGAAAATTTAATAGAAATCGCAAGTAAAGATCCTAATATTAACAAAAATTATCAAGATCACATGCAAAAATTAGTGGATAATTACGATAATTATACAATACCACTAGTATCTGATGATTACATGAAAAAATATAATAACAGAAGCTTAAATGAAATAAAATCAGATATTGAAGGTACTATGAATTTAACAAATTCTCAAATAACCAAAGAAACTTCTCAATACTTTGATACTTATACTCTAAAAGCAAACTACACATTAGATTCTAACAAAAGTGAAATTGATAATTGGAATAATATGAATAATAAAGTTAATGAATCTTTAGAAAAACTAAACAAATTAGGCTGGGGCGGATATAAAACAGTTACTGCTTATTTCTCAAATCCTAAAGTAAACTCACATAATCAGGTAGAATATAATGTAGTTTTTCATGGATTATTAACTCATAACAAAAACTTTAACGAAGCACCAACAATTAAATTGGATTTTCCTAAGGAAGCAAATACAAAGGAAAAAATTAAATTTTCTAGCGAAGGCTCAACTGATGATGGAAAAATAGTTTCCTATGCTTGGAATTTTGGGGATGGTGAAACTAGCACGGAAAAAAATCCTACTCATGTTTATAAAACTCCTGGTACTTACACAGTGAAACTTACAGTAACAGACGACAAAGGCATTAAATCAGAAAAAAGTGCATCTATAAACATAAAGAAAGTACTTACAGGAAATTCAGTATCAGAAAAAGAAAGTAATGATGATTATGTAAATGCTAACCCAGTTTATTCTAAAGATTTAGTAAGTGGATCTATTAGTTCATCAGAGGATAGAGATATTTTTTATTTCAACGTTACTAAGCCTTCAGACATAACTATAAATGTAGAAAAAATTAATAAAGATAAAAGTGAATTTACTTGGCTTTTGTTTAGCGAAGAAGATAAATCAAACTATATAGCCTATCCAAATAAAAAACTAGAAAATTTGTTTTATAGCACTGTAAAAATAGATAAACCTGGTAAATACTATTTAGTAATTTATAAGGTTAGTGGAGATAAATCAGATTATAGATTTAATATAGAAGGAGATATATCATCCTCTCCAAAAGATGATGCCAATACTGATAAAGATAAAGATGAATCAGTTATATATGAAAAGGAAGATAATAATTCTTTTGACAAAGCTAATAGAGTTTGTAAAAATCAATCAGTAATAGCTACTTTAGATACTAACGATCCTCGTGACACATACTATTTTGATGCTTTAACTGCTGGCAATATAGAAGTAACTATGGAAAATACCGATAATAATTCTGATGAATTTAATTGGCTTGCTTACAGTAGCGATAACACTAATAATTATATTGGATATCCTACAAAAAGAGAAGGTAATAAAATTATAGGAAACTTCAAAGTAGATAAGCCTGGCAGATACTATATATTGGCTTATAAAAATTCTTCAAATAAAATCAACTATAAATTAAATATAAAAGGCCATATTGATAATGCGCCAATGAATAGTGAAATTCATGAAAAGGAAAGCAATGATTCTTTTGAAACTGCAAATAATATTATGCTTAATACTACTGTATTAGGCAACTTAAATGGTAAAGATGTTAGAGATATCTATTCATTTGATATAAAAGAAACTAAAGATTTAGACATAAAACTAAATAATTTAAATAATTTAGGATTAGCTTGGAACCTTTATAAAGAATCAGATTTAAATAATTATATTGCTTATGGATCAGTTTCAGGTAATACTATAAAAGGAAAATATAACGCAAAACCTGGTAAATATTATTTATATGTATATAAATACTCTGGCGATAATGGCAACTATTCATTAACAATAAAGTAATTTTTCAATAAGCAATTGCATAATTAATAAATTTAAAATCCAAATACAACATATTGTGTTTTTAGAAAATAAAGCTAAAGCTTATATGTATAAAAAAAGCTTTTTCAAGGACTATATATTAATGCAATATGTTTATATAATTACATTGTAAAATGAATTATGCAACTTTCTCAAATAATAAAAAGTATTAAAATGTAAACAGATTTGTGTACTTTATAGAATTTATCATAAAATATTACTGGAAATTAATTTTTCTAACAACATTTTAAAATAAGGGGATATTTCAAAATAAATTTAATCTTGAAATATCCCCTCACTTATTTACTTCTAATAATCAACAAGTCAAAAATTAATATATTTACTTTTTAGTAGAGTGCTTATTTTTTTCTTGTTTCATAGCAGAAGTTATAGTTTTATCCAGAGAAGTTAAAGTTTTAGTTATTTCATCAAGTTTCTTTTCTATTCTTAATAAAAGGTATAAACTGACTGCTATAGGGAATCCCACATCACTTACAATTTTTATTAATTGTTCATACATGGAATCCACCACCTTTTTATTAGATTAAAGAGTATAGAGTAAAAATAAAGTTTTTAGGAAATCAAAATAATATATTTGAATTGTAGTAGCCTACTCTAATTCTTATATTTCCTATACTTTTTACCATCTATTATTAAATTTCCATCTAAATCCTCTACCCTCTCTACTCTATCTATACCCTTTAATATTAACTATGCCATTCAAGCATGTTTTGCAGTTTTTTTATAGCTTTATTTTTAATATATCTTACCGAGTTATAGCTTTTATTTGTAGAATTAGCTATTTCTTTAAGAGTATTACTTTTAATATAAAAGTAATCTATCACTTCTCTTTCCTCTAGTGTAAGCTTGTCTAATGCTTTATAAAGTTCTTTTATATTCTCGTAGGCTATTATTTCATCCTCTATAGTAAAAAAATATTCATTACTCTTATCTAATATATTTTCACAGGGTATCTCTCTATGATGCTTTATTTCACCTTTTAATAAAGCTTTATAATTTGTTTTAATAGTTTTTATACAATAAGGAATAAATTTACTTTCCTCTCCTTTAAACATATTAACAGCTCTTATAACAGAAAGATAACCATGTTGTACTAAATCCTCATATTCATAACATGATATTTTCCATTTTGAAGCTTCTTTTAATATAATTGGAATAAAATATGCTATAATCTTGGTCAAAGCTTCCTTATCACCCTGTTTATATTCTTGTAATAGCTTGTACAATATCAACACCATCCTCTTATTAATAAAAATTATAGCTCTATCTACTATTTATACTATTTACTTCCTCCTTGAAGGTTGTCTATTAAATTCATCTTTTTTATATTTCTTAATATACTAATATGGAATAAATAATTAAGGTGATCATATGTTTTTTAGAATTCCAGAGGAGCTTAATGATACAAAAGATAAAATATATATTTTAGATACTAAATGCGCAGATGTAAATGGCGATGGTCTAGATGAAATTATAACTGTTACTGGTAAAAAACCTTATGGTGAAAATGGCTTTATTGAAGATATAACTCTTAATGTGAAAAATAAAAAAACTAATGTAGATATAAGTATTAAACCAAAAGATAATGCAGGCTATGAACCAAATCTATTTATAGGTAAATTTGGAGAGGACAATATTCCTAAAGTATTTCTATCCATAAATTCTGGTGGCAGTGGCGGATACTATTTTAACTATATTTATTCCTTTAAAGATAATATTGCAATGCTTATTTTTGATTATGAGAAATTTAGTGAAGATAATGAATATACCGCAGTATATGAAGATTATTATAAAGTAAGAGTGAAATCTAAAAAAGGTAATTTAGAAGGAGTAATTGATCTTACATCTATACGAGATAAAGAATACTTATCACAAATTTATGATACAAATGGTAATCTAAAAGAACCTATAACAGGTGAAGTTTTATTCCTTGGTAATTTATCTCCTTTAAGTTTAAACGGAGCCAGTGGATTTAACTTGCTTACACATCAAAGAATTATAGGTCTTTATAATGCTGATACTCTAGGTTCAGTAGAATCTATTCTTGACTGGGATGGTTATCAATTTTCCTCTATTGTGACTCAACTTGTAGTACCAATGTAAAAATATTTTAATTAAAACTTATAAATACAAAAATTAAGCCTTATCTAACAGTTTATAACACTATTAGATAAGGCTACTTATACTTTATTAAAATTTTAAAATATATATTTAAAGCATAATTTATTATATAACATCCTTATTCAGCTTAAAAACACTTAATTAAAATTACAATTACTTAAAAAAGCTTAAAATCACTTGAAAAACAACTTAAAACAACTTATAATTAACTTATAATATTTCTGATCTGGAGGTATAAAATTTTGTATCAAGAAGAAAGAATGAATAAAATATTAGAATATTTAAAAATAAATAAACGAATAAAAGTAGATGAAATATGTAAAATGTGTAATGTATCAAGGGATACTGCAAGACGAGACCTTGTAAATCTTGAAAAAGAAGGAGCAATTCTTCGAACCCATGGTGGTGCCATATTACCTAATACAAGAGGTAAAGTAAAAAACTATGAAGACCGACTTCTTACTTATCCAACTGAAAAAAAACTTATAGCAAAACTTGCAGCATCTTTAATCAAAAATACGGATAAATTAATAATGGATTCCTCAACTACAGTACAAATTTTTGCAGAAATGCTTGAAGTAGAAAATTTATCCGTTATAACTAATTCAATAAATTTAGCACATACATTATCTAAAAAAGCTAATATAGACATTCATTTATTAGGGGGAATATTAGATAATGAATACAAATTTTTATATGGATCTAGTACCATAGATATGCTTTCCAATTATTTTGCTGATAAAGCATGCATAGGAGCACTTGGTATATCAGAAAAAGGGATAACTGTGGCTCATGCAGAAGATGCTTCTGTTATGAAAAAAATGATTGAACAATCTAATGAAACTATAGTGTTAGTAGACCATAGTAAATTTGGTAACAATAGTTTTTCTAAAGTATGTGATTTATGTGATATTGATTTAATAGTTACAGATAAATTACCCAATAAAGATTTAACTAAAATATTTGAAGAAAATAACATAGATATTATGGCTGTAAATGAGAAAGGTTAAGGTGGATAATTATGAAGTTAATAGCATTAGATTTAGATGGTACTCTATTAAATAATAAAAGTTTAATAAGTAATGAGAATATAGATGCCATTAGATATGCTCAGAATAAAGGAATAGAAGTCACAATTTCCACAGGACGCCCTCATTTTGACGTATGCTCTATATGTGAAAAAGCAAATATATCTACACATATAATTGGAAATAATGGTGCTTCTATTCATTTCAAGGATAAAAAAAAGCTATATTCTATAGGTATAAATAAAAAAGATGTAAAAGAAATATTATATTGGCTAACGGATAAAAACTTTTATTATGAAGTATCTACAAATAAAGCTATTTATACTCCTTTTAATGGAAAAGATATATTAAAAATGGAAGCAGATAAATTAATTAGCAGCAATCCAAAATCTATAAATACAAAAGAAATCTATGAATCCTACGAAAAACAATTTATCCAAGCAGGTTTTATTTTCGTGGATAATTATAAAGATATATTGGATAGAAATGATGATTTTTACAATATACTTGCATTTTCTTTTAATGACGAAAAAAGAAAAGCTGGTATGAATTACTTTAAAGACTTAAATAAGTTTTCAGTATTCTCTTCCGGGAACCATAACTTTGAAATAGTAAATAAACATACTTCAAAAGGTGCTTCACTAGAAAGATTAGCTTCTAATTTAAACATCTCTCTAGATGAAACTATGGCTTTTGGAGATAACTATAATGATGTATCTATGTTTGAAAAAGTAAAATATAGTATTGCTATGGGAAATGCAGATGAAAATATTAAATCAATATGTAAACTAGTAACAGATACTAATTATAATAATGGAGTAGCAAAAATGATCTATGAATTTATTGGTTAATTCCATAAAATAGTACAAGATATATTAATACTTATATCTATATGTATTATATTTTATAAAAAATCCTAAATTGATTTTTAAATAATCAAATTGCATAATTAAAAGATTTTTAATATGCATACAACATATTGTTTTTAAACAAGTATATCAATAAAATATATTTATATTTTAAAATGAATTATGCAATTTTTTCAAATATGAAAAATATATTCTCTAATAGATTTATAAATAAAAATAATTAATCTCTTATGGGCGTAACCTTTTGGGCGTAACCATAAGTTATTAATATGGGGATGTCTTAAAATGAATATTATTTTGAGATATCCCCTTTTAATTATATATTTTAAATCTAACCTATCTCTAAGTCTTCACTGCTTATTCAATTTTCTAATTTATATTTAATAATATTTACACCCTACCAAATTATTAAGCATAAAATATTATAATTTATAACAAAATCTATCTAATCTATCTTTGAGGTGATATTTTATGGAATCTAACATTATTTTATTATCTATATTAGTTGTAGCTATCATAGGTAAAGCTAATTCTGTTGCCCTTGCAAGTTGTATGCTCTTACTTATTAAACTTTTAAACATAGAAAAGTCCATATTCCCGATGATAGAAGAAAAAGGAGTATATTATGGACTAATTTTGATTATTGCTGCTATTTTAATTCCTATTGCTAATGGGGAAGTCACATTTGTTGACATTAAAAATACCTTTACTTCCTATCTTGGAATAATTGCATTATTATTATCTCTTTTCACCACATATTTAAGCGGTCTTGGACTGCAATATCTTACTGTTAATAAACACGGTGATATTATGCCTGCTATGATTTTAGGCTCAGTACTAGCTGCTTCTTTTTTAGGTGGTGTTCCTGTAGGGCCTTTAATAACCTCTGGAATTCTTGCCTTAGTAATAAAGCTTTTTCATAATGGATAATATTTTTAATATTATCCTCCCCTTTCACATAATATTAAAACCCCCCTAAATTTTTAAAATATACCCTATAGAATATGCTATAAAAGAATCTATTCCATAGATTACATTTTATATTATTAGAGGTTTTTATCTTTATTCTATGACTACCCGCTAATACTTCCATCCCACTCTGTGAAAGCGATTCGCACCAAACCGAAGATTTGGACTCTCTGTTTTTCTTCAAAGTGAGAGTAAAAAGCATCTATGTCCTTAGATAAAGATTTCTCCTAAAGGATAACGACTTCTAAGGAGTAAAACTCCTTAGAAGTCTGTTAGTAATCCTCAGAGGGAATAAAAACTCCCTCTGAAACCAAGAACTCTGTTTATAAATTATAAACAAATATTCTTGTTTATTTGGATATTAAATTATTTAACAATTCTATTTAGCTAATTTATATATACATTCCTATAGGCATTACATGCATAGCTGGTGCTTCTATTTCTGTTATAATACTTTTAGGTGTAACTATATTATTATTTCTAAGTATATCTAAATATGGTTCTAAAGAATTTAGAAAATCCATATAATAATTATCCATACCTGTTTTATCTAATAAACATATACTTCCTTTATTATGTTCACATCTTAAAACCTTGCCTAATATTCTACAAGGGAAATTTGAATTATCATATATGTTATTACTACAAAAACATTTTCTATCTACATTTAATACTGCTTTACATTTGTTCAATTTTGTTACCACATTTGCAGAATCATTTATTTCTAAAAATTTTTTTAAAATTTCTAATTGCCTTTCTATTATAGTATAATTAGTAATAGATTTTTCCATATTCGTATTTTGTAATAGTTTATTTAGCTCCTTAGAATCATAGCATTTTATAATATCTAATAAGTTTGTTACTTCATTACAAGTAGATTCTGATATAATATTCGAATCAAATTCAATATATTCTCCTGGAATTAAATTGTTATTAATGATATCTTCATCTGTAACAAACCTTAACATATTTTTATTTATGAGAGCATTTCTTAAATCATAAAACAAATAAAACTTAGTATAGATTCTTTTTATTGTCAATTCATTTCTATTAACAGCTCTATCATCTAAATATCCTGAAAAATCATTTACTATATTTTGAGAAACATCTTCAACTTTATTACGATCTTTATCATTATTAGATATCTTTTTATCTTCTGATCTTTGATTTTTACGCCCAGTCTGAAGCCTTATAAAGTCACTCTTATCTCGCACAAACCTTATAGATTTACTTTCTATAAATCCATCTATAACTATAGGATAAACATCTGATAACAACTTTTCATTCAAATAAATAGGCATAGGCATTAATCCATTCAAATACAATCTGATTCAATTAATCAGACTTTTCACCTACCTTATATATTAATACTTATAATATCTATATATATTATATATTTTATAAAAAAATCATAAATTACTTTTTTATATTGGCAATTAGTAAACATTGCTTCTTATTGTAATTTTTAGTGAATAAGATTCTAAGTTTAAGGAATAATATGATAAAAGGAAGTGAGCTTATGAATAATAAACTAAGCAATAAAAATAGTGAAGTATTAAAAGATAGACTTGAACAATACACTTTTAAAAATTCACTAAAAGAAAATATAGAATTATTTAAAAACACTATACTAACAGATGATGATACTATTATTTACAGAAAAATAAAAAATAAACATTCCTCCTTAAATTTTTGTTTAGTTTTTGTTGATGGTATGGTAAATAATAGAATAATAAATGAAAACATAATATGCAAACTTATCAATTGTAAGCTTACTTCAAAATCAAGTGAGCTTATTAACTATATAAATGAACAAGTAATAGTAATAGATGATACAAAAGAAACCACTAGCGTAGACACTACAGTAAATTCATTATTATACGGTGATTGTGTTTTATTTATAGATGGATTTGATAAAGTATTAGTACTTAATACTAAGGAATGGGAAACAAGATCCATATCTGAGCCTACATCAGAAACAATAATAAATGGTCCAAGGGAAGGTTTCAATGAATCTTTAAATACAAATATGTCTTTAATACGAAGAAAAATCAATTCTCCAAACTTGAAATTTAAAATTAAAAAAATTGGAGTTAGAACCCGAACTAAAGTTTGCATAACTTATGTAGATGGTATAGTAAATAAAAAAATATTAAATGAACTAGAAAATAGACTTAATAAAATAGATATAGAAGGAGTTTTTTCTACAGAAATAATAAAAGAATATATAACCGATAGACCCTTATCTTGTTTTAAAACAATAGGAAATACGGAAAGACCAGATATAGTGGCTTCCAAATTACTTCAGGGAAGAATAGCTATATTATGTGATGGTTCTCCAACAGCTATCACCCTACCTTTTCTATTTATTGAATATTTTCAAGTAAATGAGGATTATTATCAAAATTTTGTATACGCCTCCATAAATAGATTAATTAGACTAGTTGCTTTTATACTTACAACATATACTCCTGGGCTTTATATAGCAATAGTAGCCTTTCATAAAGAAATGATACCAAGCAAATTAGCTTTAAGTATATATTTATCTAGAGAGGATGTTCCTTTTCCTATTGCAGTGGAAGCTTTAATAATGATTATTGTATTTGAAATATTAATAGAAGCGGGAATAAGGTTACCTAAACATATAGGTGCAGCAGTAAGTATTGTAGGTGCTTTAATATTAGGCGAAGCTGCTGTAACTGCTAAGTTTATAGGTGCTGCCATGGTAATTATAACTGCTATAACAGGTATATGTGAGTTAATACTATATAATATGAAAAGTTCAATTATTATTATAAGGTTTCTATTTTTAATTTTAGGGTCATGGTTAGGTTTATATGGAATTATTTTAGGGAACATAGGATTAACTATTTATTTAATTTCAATTAAAACTTTTGGGGTACCCTATATGCTAAAAATTACAGATTTAAATAAGTATAATATAACAGATTCTGGCATAAGAGCCCCCTGGTGGCTCTTAAAATACAGAACAAGATTTATCTCAAAGGATTCTATAAGAAATGAAAATAACACTAAAAGAAGGAATCTACAATGAAGAGTTTTATAAATAAAACAATAATTTTATTTATATTAGTATGTTTACCTATGACATTTTGTGGATGTTGGGATTATACAGAAATGCATGATATAACTTTTGCTGCTGGTATATGTATTGATAAAGATAATTTTACTAATGAATACATACTTACAATAGAGACCTTAAAAACTTCTACAAATGGTGAAAAAATAAACCCAGATATAATTCAAAGTAGAGGTAAAACTTTACACACTGCACTTAGAGACGCTATCAAAGAAACTGGAAAACAAATTCAGGTATCTCATATGAAGGTAGTTGTAGTAAGTCAAGACATTGCAAATGATGGTATAGGATCTGTTATTGACCTAATGAACAGAGATATGGAAGTAAGGAATGATATGTGGATTTTAATCTCCCAAATGAATACTGCTTCAGAAATATTTATTAAAGGAAAAGAAAATGATGAAATACTTTCTTATAGATTATCTGATACTGTTTCAAATCATACTAAAATAGGAAAATACACTTCAACAGAAGCCTTTAAACTTTTAGATAATATAACTACCAAAGGTATATCTGCTACAGTCCCTATGGTGAAGTTATCTAATGCTAAAAATAAATCAGATATAGAAGTTTCCAATGTGGCTGTATTTAGAGGTGATCATATGGTAGGTAAATTAACAGAAAATGAAAGTATGATGTTACAGCTTTTAAAAGAAGAAAATGCAAAGTTTTTAATCCCCATATCATTATCAAATAATATAAATATAAGCCTAGAATTAATAGATGTCCATAGAAAAATAAATATAAAAACAAGTGATGGAAAAATATCTATGGATATATATTTAAATATAGATACATCCTTATCGGAATTATCTGAAACTGAAATTAATTTTGTTTCCAAACCCCAAAGAAAGCAGCTAAAAAAGCAGTCAGAAAAATATATAAAAGATCAAGCAGATGAATTAATTCAAAGTCTTCAAAACAAATATAAAACTGATGCAATAGGAACTGGTCAAATATTAAGTAAAAAGAAGCCTGATGAGTGGAAAAAAGTTTCAGATAATTGGAATAATACCTTCCAATCTATAAACATTAATATATTTCCAAATATAAATATAAAATATAGTGGAGCAATTAATAAAAACGTGAAAGTGGCTGATTAATATGATACTTTTAGTATTTATATTTTATGGTTTATTTATGACCTATGACATATTATATTTACTCAACAATAGTTTTAAAAAAGAGATTCCAATTTATATTATTATAATGTCCATAAGTGTTATCATTAGTTCCTTAGTAGCTTTGAATATCAGTATTCCTAGTCCCATGATATACTTTGAAAGCTTTTTTGAATGGGTTAAAGACATTTTAGGAGGAATTTTATGAAAAGAGAAGCAATATCTCAAAAACAAATGCAATTACTCATTTTTAGTTACCCTCTAGGATCATATTTATTATTCAACATAGGATCAGAAGTAAAACAAGATGCTTGGATAGCTTCGATTATAGGTATAATTCTGAGTATTCCCATATTCGCTATGTATGGGAGACTTATGGATTTATACCCTGGTAAAAATATATTTGATATATTAGACATAACCTTTGGAAAAATATTGGGGAAAACATTACAAGTTATATTTGTTCTTCATATTATTTTTACCAGTTCATATACCTTAAACAATCTTATGGATTTTATAAAATTATCAGCTCTTTGGGACACACCTAAATATGTTCCTATATTATTTATAGGAATTTTGATGTTGTGGATAGTAAATGAAGGCATCGAAGTTATTTATAATTATGCTAAATTCAATATGAGATTTATAATAATATTTTTAATTTTAGCTTGGCTACTATTGCTTCCTGAAATGGAGTTTTCTAGGTTACAACCAATTTTATATAATGATTTTAGCAAAATATTTAAGGAGGGCATCATACTAAGTATATATCCTTTTATGGAATTATTTATATTTCTAGCATTTTTTGATACTGTAAAATATAATACTAATGTTAAAAATATATTTATTAAACCAATACTTTTAGTAGCAATTTGTATTACAATCATAACTACTACCAATATAATGGTATTAGGGCCTGAAGCATACTCAATTTTTTATTATCCAGGTTATGAAACTATGAAAAGAATGCATTTAAGAGGTGAATATCAAAGGCTGGAAATAATAGTTTTAACAGTCTTTACAATAATACGCTTTTTAGAAGTAAGTTACTGTTTATTAGGGGCTTCTAAAGGAGTTCAAAAAATTTTTAATTTAAAGGACTATAGACATATCTTAACCCCTGTAGTTTTTTTATTATTGAATTTTTCTTATATAATGTTTAATAGTATAATGAACAGTATGTATATTGTAAAAAATTTATGGTCTTATTATGGACTCCTAATAGAAGTAATACTTCCTATAATAATTTTTATAGTAGCAATTATAAAGAAAAAGTCATATAAAGAAACTATCTAACATTATATGAACTCTGTATTAAATAAATTTTATACTTAAACTTTATTTAAGCACACAAGTCTTCAACATATTTTTAATTAGTATGCCATAATTAATAAAAAAATAATCAATTTTTACCTATCATATTTATCTATGGTATTAATATGCCGAAGACTCGTTTATAATGAATTACTTTTTCTCCTTTTTAGATATAAAACTTTTACGATGAAATAATAGTTTTTTAAATTTATTTAACTATTTTTATTACTAAAAGCTATGTCCTTTATTTCAACCCTTTTAGTTTTAAATGTTAATCCGATAATAGCTGCTATAATCATTAATACTGATGCTACTATATATGCAGAATTATAATTTCCTGTAGTATCAAAAATAGCTGCTGCTGTCATAGGACCTATAATTCCACCAATTCCCCACCCTGTATAAATTAATCCATAGTTAATTCCAAAATTCTTTACCCCATATCTATCTGTAGCTGCAGCAGGAAATATTGCAAATCCTGCACCATAACATAAACCTGCTATAGCCACGCCTACTGATAAGAGTCCTACATTAGAATATTTAGTGAATACAAACATATTTATTCCTTGCAAAATAAATATTAATTTCATAAGATTTATTCTATCCATTTTATCTGACAAAGTACCTCCTAGAACTCTACCCAAGGTATTAAATATAGCTAGCAAAATAACTAATATAAATCCTCCTTGCCAATTCACCTGAATTTTCGCAATATTGGATATATGACCTATTATCATAAGCCCTGCTGAAGATGAAAATGCTAACATCAGCCAAAGTTTATAAAAGTCTGCAGTTTTTATCATCTCTTGCCATGTACAATCATTTGATGATTGTATATATTTTTTATCCTTTAAATTAATATTTTTATGTACAAAATCCTTTGGTGGATTTTCTAGAAATTGTGCTAAAATTACTGACAAAATTAAAGCACCTACTCCTATGTATATAAAGGTTTTTGATAAGCCAATAGTTTTTATTAAATAGTTTGCTAAAGGCGAGTAAAATGCTGATGATAAACCAATTCCAGCTACCACTATTCCTGTAACCATTCCCTTTTTTTCATGTGGAAACCATTTTACAACCGGTGGTGTAGTAGAAGCATTTATAGTGCCTATACCTGCTCCTGCTATTATTCCCATAGTTATAACCATTATATTAGGTTCTGTAAATATTCCTGAAAGGATAAGCCCTATTCCCATTAATATTCCACCCAGGGTTACTGTAAGTTTTGGCCCTTTCATGTCTTGAACTTTTCCAAATACAACCATAGCTATCACAAAGGATACTGTTATCATTGTATAAGGAAGAGACGCCTGTTTACTTGTCCAGTTAAGATCATTAATTAATGACTTACTTATAACACTCCATATGTAAATTAAACCTGCAATAAAGTTTGTCGACGTTGCTGCCAATAGCACCTTATAAGATTTTTTATTCATTTTTAGTCCCCCTTCTGTAAACCTTTTAATTTCATGTTGTTCTTAATTATATCATCTAAAAATCACCTCTACAATATGCATATTTGCTAGTTTTTAAAAATTCTTATCTCTTTTTTGTTAAGAAATTTGTAAGAAATATAATACCTCTTTTGTTAAAAAATTACTATATAATCAAATCATACAAGATAGGATGATTCTTTTAAACTTACTTAATCATCAAAAATTCCTAAAAATTTTTAATTAAAGGAAATGTGATTTTCGTACTAAATATTAATTACACTAACCTTTTTAAATAAGAAAGTTAAGAATAATACTTCTCTTATACTAATTATATAAAACAATTATTAATTTTAATTGATTGTTTTTAGAAATAATAAAGTTAGGTTTCACAACCTATTTAGGAGGTAATAAAAATGGTATAATTTATTTGGTAAAGAAAGGATGGGACAAGTATGATTGAATATAAAGTTTTAATAGTGGACGATGAAGATGAAATAAGAGATGCTATAGAAATTTATTTAAAAAATGAAGGTATAACTGTTTTTAAAGCTAAAGACGGAATAGATGCCTTAATGCTCTTAGAAGAACAAGAGGTACATCTTATTATAATGGATATTATGATGCCTAAAATGGATGGTATTAAAGCTACCTTTAAAATTAGGGAAAATAAAAATATTCCTATAATAATGCTTTCAGCTAAATCAGAAGATACAGATAAAATATTAGGTCTTAATATAGGAGCAGATGATTATATTACAAAACCCTTTAATATGTTAGAACTAGTAGCTAGAGTCAAATCTCAACTTAGAAGATATGTAAACTTAGGAAACTACAAAGAAACTGAGGATAAGGTTGTGGCAGGATCTCTTATATTAGATAAGAAAAGAAAAATAGTATCTGTAGATGAAAAAGAAGTAAGGCTTACTCCTATTGAATATAAAATACTAGAACTTTTAATAGAAAACAAAGGAAGAGTTTTTTCTATTGAACAAATATACGAAAAAGCTTGGAAAGAACCCTATTATAATGGTGAAAACACTGTAGCTGTACATATAAGAAGAATAAGAGAAAAAATTGAAATTAATCCTAGAGAACCTAGGTACTTGAAGGTGGTGTGGGGGATTGGTTACAAAATCCAAGAATAATTTTATTTATATAATATGTTTCCTTATAGGAATATATATGATATCTCTTTCAGTTTTAACTGGCTATGATTTAATAAAAAACAGACAGTGTCTTGTGAAAGATCCTTATTTTAGCAGCATAGAGTTTGATGAAGAAATACAATCTTATTGCAACAATTTATATAACTTTCATGTAACATATGAAAATTTTGACCAGAAAGTTGCAGAAAGTAAAGTTACTAAAGAACAAATAAGATCCTTAAAATTATCTTATGAAGATAATATACTAAATTCTCAAATTACTATCAGAGATGAATATAATAATTTTTTATCAGAGGCGGAGCAATCTGGTGATAAAAACAAACTCGCTAAATTAACTCAACAAAGAAATGAAAAGCTTAAAGAAGTAGAGAAAGAAAATACTAAAACTGAGGCTGAGTTAAAAAAAGAAATTGCATTATGGTCTTATAATGACTATAAAAATATAGAAAAAGCTTTAGAATCTATAAGAGAGATAAAATACTATATTACAAATAAAGGTACCAAAGAAGTTTATACTAATTTAAAACCTAAAACTAATCTAGATAATTATATAAAAAATAACTCTATTTATTCTATAAGTTTTCCATCTAAGTCTGGTAAAATTAAAAATTTTTTAGGAGCCGAAGATTTATTTAATTCTTTCAACTGGGAAGGATATATTATAATTACAAAAAATCTTAATTCTAATGGTTATATATTAAAAAATTATAACTATTATAATTCCATTAGAGGTAGGCTTATAAAAGAAATAATTATAGGTATATCTTCTTTAATTGTAGGAGTCTTTATATTAATTATATTTAAAAAAAGAAATCATTTAGATTACCCTATTTTAGATAAAATAAATAAAATGTATAATAATATCCCTTTAGATTTAAAATTATTTATATTTATTTTATACACTGTTGTAATGGGAAGTTATTTAATAAATGCTAGTTTTTTTTATATACCCTTAGGAATTAATCACTTTATTATTCTTACTTTAATAAGCATTTATATTTTTTATTTTATATTTAATGTAAAATACGCTATAGAACTAAAAAAAGATAAAAATAAATTTTTAATTCAATATAAGGGAAGTTTTATTAATAAATTATTAAATGCTTTTAGAAATAGTAATTTAAACAAAAACCTTAAGTTAAAAATAATTCTAATTATGATATTATCTGCACTAGTGGGTGCATTTATACTCTTATTTTTGTTACTCGGATTGCATAATATATCAATTGCTGTTATTATAACCATACTTTATATAATTTTGCTTATAAGATATTTATTCAAAAAAGCTAATTATTTAAATGAAATACTAAAAGCCACAGAAGAAATAACCTCTGGAAATTTAGATTATGTTATAAAGGAAAATGACAGAGGCATTCTAGGTAAAGTAGCTCATAATATAAATAATATGAAAGAAGGTTATAAAAAATCTTTAG
The DNA here is from genome assembly GCA_019933195.1 of Clostridium sporogenes. NCBI lineage: Bacteria > Bacillati > Bacillota > Clostridia > Eubacteriales > Clostridiaceae > Clostridium > Clostridium sporogenes. The sequence continues at coordinate 3,678,063 of CP082942.1, read as the reverse complement.
AGGAACAGGTTAAAAGTGAAAGATTAAAAACTGAGCTTATAACCAATGTATCCCATGATTTAAAAACCCCTCTTACTTCTATAATAAATTATATAGATTTACTTAAAAAAGAGGATTTAAGTAAAGACGAAATTAGCGGTTATATTTCTGTTTTAGATAGAAAGTCTAAAAGACTTAAAGCTCTTATAGAAGATTTATTTGAGGCATCAAAGATGTCCAGTGGTTCAGTAGAGTTAAATATTGAAAAAATAGATGTAACAGCTTTACTAAAACAATCTATAGCAGAATTTGAAGAAAAAATTAAAGATTCCTCTTTAAATCTTAAATTTAAATACGATGATAAAAAAATTTATGCAAATTTAGATGGAAAGAAAACTTGGAGAGTATTTGAAAATCTTATAAACAATATAATTAAGTATTCCCAGCCTAATACTAGAGTATATATAGATTTAATAGAAACAAATACTAAAATAATAATTACTATGAAAAATATATCTCACTACGAAATGGACTTTACTTCTGATGAAATTTTTGAAAGATTTAAAAGAGGAGATAAAGCAAGAAATACAGAAGGCTCTGGATTAGGTCTTGCCATTGCAAAAAGTATTGTAGAACTTCAAGACGGAAACTTAAACATTAATATTGATGGAGATCTTTTCAAAGTAATTGTAGAATTTAATAAATAAAAAATTAAGGCAAATATTAATTATAAAAATATATTTTCTATGGAATCTTTTGAAATATTTTTAACTTTATACAGAAGCACACCTATTTATAGGTGTGCTTTTGAAAAGATGTGCTTTTTATAACTAAATACATAATAATAACTTATTATATATTAAGTTGAGAGATTTATTTTAAAATATTAATTACATGGACGAGTATAGTTAGCAATTATTTTTACCTTCAAATCCATAGATGAACATAGATCTATTGTTGGAAGAATAAAGCTAAATCTTCTACTAGTATTTACACATGGTGATGATCCACCTGTGCCATCTGAACATCCACATCCGCCACCATTACCATTTACAGTAAAGGTTTGAGATTTAAAAGCTAATACTTCTCCACTTCTATCTATTAATATACAGCCTACTGTTAATTCTTTTCCAATACAAACATTTCTTAAAGCTACATTTACCTGTAGTAATCTGGATGTATCAGCTACATTTATAGGATCTAGTATTGTCCTTTTACAAATTTCACAAGGTTTAAAACGAATGAAACTACTTCCCTCGTCTGCATTACAAAATTCTGATATAGTAAAAGAATTTATATTTACAACTTCTTTGTTTTCCATTTTTTCTTCTGGAGATTTACTCATAATCTTTTCCCCCTTTGATTGATTTAATTTATATGGACTAAACAGCCTATACTATACTATATTAATAGGTATAAAGAAATGTTACCCCTTTATTTTTACTTATTAAAAATCATTTTTACTCAAATTCATGTCATATTCCACATCTATATTTATAGAATTTTCCCTTAATTTTTCCATATCAGCTTCACTAAAATCTGCATCTTTTATATCATCATGTTCTACTTCTTCTTTTAATTTTATATTTTCTACATCTTCATGTTGTACGTCATTTTGTAAATTTGATGCTTCTGTATTTTTATATTCTTCATTTTCATATTGTAAATTTGTTTCCTTTACTTCTTCATATTGTGCATCCTCTATATGTTCATATTCCATCTCTTCATTTGGATTGTAATATTCTATATTGTCATATTGCAATTCTTCTTTAAAATTATCTTCTTCATTGTCATATTGCAATACTTCTCCAGAGTTATCTTCTTCATTATTATATTGCAACTCTCCTTTAAAGTTATCTTCTGAATTATTATATTGTAACTCTTCTTTAAAATCATCTTCTACATCCAAAACTTTTGTATATTCTTTTACATTTTCATCTTCTATTTGCAAAATTATTCCCATAGCAATTAATAAAGATACTGAAAATTTATTTCCATTTAAAGGTGTTATAAAAGCCTCTTCAATAAATAAAGTTGGTTTTAAGCTGTCTGTGTAATCACTTTCTACTGTCAAAAATCCAGAAATAATTCTACTTATTTCTGTAGAATAAATATTCTCATCATATGGATTCTCTAAAAACAGTACCTTTATATTTATAACTCCTTCAATAAAAATTTTATACTGCCCTTGAGTAAATATATATTTCCACTCACTTATTTTAGGTTCTAAAGAAACCTTTAAAATTTGTCCTATTTTAGGCTTACTCTTTGTAAGTTTTATGGTGTAAGACTTACAAAATTCTTCATATGGATATTGTATATTATATTTACTTATTTCCTCTTCAGAAGTAATCCCAACTATTTCTATAGGATTATTTTTCATAATGGCTCCCCTTCCTTATATAATTTATTCCTTCATAATAGTTTATGTCTTTTTATTTATAATGTGTGAATTTTAGGTGAAATCGTGCAATATAAGCATCTTTTTATACATTCATCTATTAATTAACATTAAGCAAATAATCTTAAAATAGTATATAAGCTAATAAGATAGTAATGAGTAAAGTTATTAATGTTCTTTTAAGAAACTATAATATCTTTTAAACATTGATTCTATATTGTCAAAATTATATTATAATATTTATAAAAACATAATTTAGAAAGCTTTTAATGTTAAATTAAGAAATCAATACTAAATATTTAAGATATAATAAAAATAAATACATATATAGAAAGGATTATATTAAACTATGGAATTTGATTTTTTCAAAATAGAAACCTTTATCCCAGAAGAATATATAAAAGAATTAAGAACAGAATTAAATCATATAGGTGCCCTTACAATAGGCGGAAATTATGATAATTGTATGGCTGTTTCCAAAATCAAAGGTTCTTGGAGACCACTAGATGGAGCAGATCCATTCAATGGAGAAATAGGTGAAATATGCGAAGCAGAAGAATGTAAAATAGAGTTTTGCTGTACTAAAAAAATATTAAAAGATACAATAACTACCATAAAAAAAGTACATCCTTATGAAATACCTGTAATAAATATAATTCCTATATTAAACTCTCTTGAATTTTAATTTTAAAAAACTTACAAATTTTTATAAAATGCTCCAATAATAATCTTCTATATATTCCTTACTTTCCTTATAAAAACATAATTCTAAGCTTTAGAGGGAATTTTCACTCCATCTAAAGCTTAGAAAGATCATTATTCAAGTATTTATCCACTCTGAAGAAGTTGGAGTATTAAAGCGGGTAGCCATCGAATAAATTTCAAAGATGGCATATCAAAATAAGTTTAATTTTTATACGCCATCTTTCCCCCTTCAATATTATATAATTAATATTCTCTCTTTAATCATATGTTAATTTCATTTAAATAATTATATTACTCTCATAATAGCTAGAACTATTAATATTATCCCTGATAACCAAGATAAATTAAGTTTTGATTTTTCAACAAATTTTTTTCCTGCAAATAATCCAATATATATAAAAATGAAATGAGCTATTAATGATAATACTACTATTTGTACATAATTTACGTTGCCTAAACTACTTCCTAAACCTATAGCTAAAGAATCTAAAGAAAGAGCTGTAGCAAGATACAAAGCCTCTTTAGGATTAAGATTCTTTGAATGGTCTATATCCGCTTTAGTTTCATCAATACATATATCTATTATAAAATTTAAATCTGAAAACTTTATTTTCAATTTTTTATTGGAATTTCTATTATTTTTAACATAATTTTTTACAATACTATCAAACAGATAGTATATACCAAATAAACACAATATAATAAAACTTATTATTGAAGTAACCTTAATAGGAACAAATTTTTTTATTACAGAGCCTAAGAAAAGCGATATCCCCAGAACACTTGAACAGATTATATTTATTATTGTTGCAGAAGCAAAAGGAATTTTTATTTTATTTGTTCCATAAGCAATACTAGCTACAAAAGCATCTAAAGATACAGCTAATACTAATAATAATGATTCTATCACTTAATCACCTCGCTTACATAAATATATAAACTTATAGCTAAAAGTATTTAATTTTTATATAATTTAACTATTAATATGGTATTCTGCTATTTATAAATAGTTACAATATTAAAGTTATAACTTTTTGAAAAAACTTCTCTGTTGTCTAAATTTATTATAGAAAGATAATATGATATTCATTATAATAGCGTTGTATTCTATTATTTAGTTAATATTTTCATCATTAACTAAAATTCATAATTTCAGAAAATTGCATAATTCATTTTTAAATAAATAGATCAATGTATTGTATTTATACATTTACCTAAACACAATATGTTGTATGTGTATTAAAAATTTTTTGATTACATAATTTCCTCAATTTAGTTATATATACCCTTGTATATAATAAACTTCGATTAGCTGGGAAAATTTTTGTTCAAAAGTAGTTCAGTAAATGAGAATAATCTATGTATATTATTAGAGATTTAAGAATGAAAACATTAAAATATTTAGAGTAAGAAAAGATTTTTTTGGTGATTTAATAGGATGTTTAGCTATAGTAGACTTTAGGAGACCAAGTTCTTTAGATGATTTTCCATATCTTAAAGAAATTGAAAATAAAAAAGAATTTGGTAAACAAAATCCATTTTTAAATTTCTATCTCAAGATTAATAATTTACTAATTAAAAGGGTATGTAGATAAATTTGTGTAAAAACAAATCTACCTACATACCCCCTTATGAATTTATTATTTATATTTACAGTTTTAAAATTAAAGTTATTTTGACACGAATCATACATTTTTTAAATTTCTATTTCTGCTTCAACTCCAAAATGATCTGAAATTATTTCTTTATTTATTCCATTAAATATAACATTGCAGTATTTTACATTTAAATTTTTATTAGACAATATAAGATCTAACCTCATGTCTTTTTTGTTATTTTCCCAGCCATCAATATTTCCAATAACGGTTACTCCATTATCTTTTGAGTTTGATAAATCATATATATCTTTGAGATTTTTATCTATAATATAATCATATCCTTCATGTCTTAAAAAAGCATCATTATTAAAATCTCCCATTACTATGCATGTTTCATCTTCTTTTATATGCTGAACTAATTTATTCACTTGAAGTTTAAAATCTTCCTCTTCATCATTCCACCAACCTAAATGACAAGAATAAAAACAAATTTCATTATTATTATAATTTATTTTACATTTTACTATCTTTCTAGTTTTCCAGAAATTTTTATCTTCACTTCTTGAAATATAAAAGGATTTTTTTTCTTTTATAGGATGTTTAGTTAATATAGCTAATCCTTCTTCATACTTATCGTAACCTATATGTGCAAAATCCCAAATAAGGTTAAATTTATTTGCTCCTAACTTTTCAAGTTCTTTTATTAATACAAAAGCAAAATTATCTTCTTTTATATTATCAAATAGTATTTTATTATTAATACTTTGACTAACCTCTTGAAGGGCAATCACATCATAATTATTTTCATATATTATTTGGGCTAAATATTTCATTTTTTCTATTTGTTTTTCCTCTTGCCAGGAATGACAATTTAAAGTAAGGACTTTCATAAATTAATCTCCTAAAATATCTTGAATATCTGACTTTAATACATCTGCTTTTGGTCCATATATAGCCTGAACACCTTTATCTTTTACTATAAGACCTATTGCACCAAGCTTTTTCCATTCTTTTTCTTCTGCAACTAAGTTTTTATCCTTTACTGTTACACGAAGACGAGTCATACAAGCATCCACATCCACTATATTTTCCTTTTCTCCTAGTAAACCTATTATTTTTACTGGTAAAGAATTTCTATCTATATCTTTTTCTGATATTTTTTCTTCTTTTTTATCTTCTTCACCTTCCATTTCAATATAGTTTCCTGCTCTACCTGGAGTAGGTATATTTAATTTCTTTATTAAAAAGTTAAATATTAAATAAGTTAATGCAAAATATGCTACTGATACAATTGCAAAATTCAACATATCCCTTGTAATTCCAGCCTTTATCATCATAGGAGTACGAGCTATAAATTCAACAAATCCAAAGCAATGAACCCTTAAATTTATTAAATCTGCTAAAGCAAAAGCTGTTCCTGTAATTACTGCATAAACTACATATAAAATTGGTGATATAAACATAAACATAAATTCTATAGGTTCTGTAACCCCTGTTAAGAATACCGCTAATGCTGCTGATAAGAAAACAGTTTTATATTTATCTCTTTTATCTTTATCTACATTTTTATACATTGCAAAAGCTACACCTAATAATGAAGCTGAAGATGTTATTACCTGACCTACCTTAAAACGTGATGGTACAATAGCTGTTAATAAATTATTATATTCCGTTGTATTGCCAGCTGCTTTTAGGTTAATTAAATCATTAACCCATGCAAGCCATAATGGATCTTGACCTGCAACTATAGTGCCTGCAGTTGAACCTGTTAAAATTTTATAAGTTCCTCCTAGAGAAGTATAATTCAATGGTACTGTTAACATATGATGAAGACCAAAAGGTAGTAATAAACGTTCCAATGAACCAAATATAAAAGGTGCTACTATTGGTGCTGAATCTTTTGATGTTGCTATCCATTTTCCAAAAGCATTTAATGCACCTTGAATAGAAGGCCAAATTATAGATAAAATTATTGCTGTTACTATAGATCCTAATATAACTACAAAAGGTACAAATCTTTTTCCATTAAAGAAAGCTAAAGATTTTGGTAATTTATTAAAATTATAATATTTATTATATAAATAAGCACCTAAGAATCCTGAAATTATACCTATAAATACACCCATATTTAAGGCTGGTGCCCCAAGTATGCTTGTAAAATAATCTTTAACTACTAATTCCCTTCCAAACATTGAAGTAACTTTTGCTGCCTCATCAGAAAACATGTCAGCTTTAACTCCAAAAATAGCTCCTGTTACCCTATTTGTAAGAATAAAAGTAAGTAGACCTGCAAAGGCTCCTCCTGCACGCTCTTTGGCCCAAGAACCACCAATTGCTACTGCAAATAAAATATGAAGATTTCCTATTATTGCCCATCCTATATCTTCTATTACTCTTGCCACAGATTGCATTAATGCCATGGAAGATTGCATTCCTATAAGTTTTCCAATACAAATCATAAGTCCTGCTGCTGGCATAACTGCTACAACAACTAATAAAGTTTTACCAAACTTTTGCCAGAAATCGAAAGATATCAGCTTATTTTTTTTCATTTTTATCCCCCCAATATTTATAATGCTATATTAATTTAAATTTTATAAAGCCTAGCTTCAAAAGGTTTTAATACTAATTCTGTTATATCTTCATGTTCTTCTACTAAATAATTTGAAAGTGTTAATCCTTTATAATTTAGTTTTTCCTTATCATAGCTATATTTAGCTTCTTTATTTGTTAAATTAACTATAACTATAAATTTTTCATAATCTAGAGTTCTTGTATAAGCATATATTTGTTCATGATTTTCTAAAATTAAATCATATTTTCCATATATAAGTGCTTCATCTTCTTTCTTTATTTTTATCATTTTTTTATAAAAATTTAAAATAGAGTTTGGATAATTCTCTTGCTTGTTAACGTTTATATTTAAATAATTTGGATTAACCTTAAGCCATGGTTTTTCTTTTGAAAATCCAGCATTTTCTGTAACATCCCACTGCATTGGTGTTCTTGAATTATCTCTAGAAGTTTTCCATACATATTCAAGGGCTTCTTCATTTGACATACCTTTTTTTATTTTTTCTTTATAAATATTTATAGTTTTTATGTCATTATAATCTTCAATATCTTCAAACTTAACATTGGTCATTCCTATTTCTTGCCCTTGATATATAAAAGGAGTACCCTTTTGCATAAAATACATAAGAGCTAGTGCCTTTGAGCTTTCATTCCAATAGTTTTTATCATCACCTAAAGTTGAAACTACCCTTTGAATATCATGATTTTCTATAAACAAAGCATTCCATCCAATTTGTTCTAGTCCTTCTTGCCATTTACTCAATATCTCTTTTAACTTTTTTATTGCAGATTGTTCTTTATGCTCCACATCCCAAAGATCTAGATGTTCAAATTGAAATATCATATTAAATTTACCATCTTTTTCTCCTACCCATTGAGGAGCTTGATTTATATTTACTCCATTAGCTTCTCCAATAGTTATTATGTCATATTTATCAAAGGTATTTTCCTTTAATTCTTTAAGATATTTTTGAATTCCATCCACATTCATATGCTTATCAAAAGAAGGAACATATTCTAGATTTGTTGAATTGGGCATATCCTTTAATCCATCTTCTTTTTTTATATGACTTATAGCATCTACCCTAAATCCATCAATTCCTTTATCTAGCCACCAATTAATCATACTATATAATTCTTTTCTAACATTCTCATTTTTCCAATTTAAATCTGGTTGCTTTTTGCTAAATAAGTGAAGAAAATATTGATCTGTATTCTTATCATATTTCCAAGCAGAACCCTTAAATATACTTTCCCAATTGTTAGGTTCCTCTCCATTTTTACCATCTTGCCATATATAAAAGTCACGCTTTGGATTGTCTTTAGAAGATTTTGATTCAATAAACCATTTATGTTCATCACTAGTATGATTTATAACCAAATCTATTATAAGTTTCATTCCCTTTTCATGAACTTTTTCTAATAAATTATCAAAGTCCTCCATAGTTCCGAATTCATCCATTATATCTTTATAATCACTTATATCGTAACCGTTATCATCATTTGGTGACTTATACATAGGACAAACCCAAATTATATCTATACCTAAATCTTTTAAATAATCTAATTTAGAAATTATTCCGTTTATATCTCCTATACCATCATTATTTGAATCTTTAAAACTTCTTGGATATATTTGATATGCTACAGCTTCTTTCCACCATTTCTTATTCATTAATAGTCCTCCATTTATAATATAGTTTTGCAGTTTTGTACTTTAATTTTTATAAGTTCAATTTTTATTTATTATTTTTTATCTTATATGAATTTCATTTAATATTAGAAATTGTTATCCAGGGACGTAGCTGCTCTTTACTCCCACTTTGAATAAGATTGGAGTATTAGAGCAGGTAGTCATCACATAAAATTAAATCTATCGCATCTATTACGATTCTTTAAGTTATTAAAACTATACTTAAAGTCTTACATTATTTTCTGAGCAATCGTTTGCACAAAATAGTAAAAAAATAATACCACAATAAAATCTATATAATTAATTCTACTATAAGTATTAGTTTTTTAGAACTAACACTTATAGATTTACAACTCTACTTCTTGGTTTTAAAGGGAGTAAAAACTTCCTCTAAATCTTAAAAAATGGTTATCTATGGACGTATCAGCTATTTACTCCCACTTTCAAGAAAAGCAGAGAGTCCAAATCTTCGATTTGGTGCTAATCGCTTTCACAGAGTGCGATGGGGATATTAGAGCTGGTAGTCATCAGATAAAACACAACCTATTAAATATATACTAAAATTTTTAGTTTTTACTTTCAGTTATAGCTAAAGCTGCAGCACCTAAAACTCCTGCTTTTCCTCCAAGTTTAGCTTTTTCTATTTTACAATTGTCTGTAATAGCTTCCCAGCACCTATTTTTAACTTCTCTATTTATTGTATGGAAAACAGCTGGTCCACCATTTATAACTCCTCCACCTATAACAACCATTTGTGGATCAAATGTATTTATTATATTAGCTACAGTTATACCTAGATATGATAGACAAAATTCTAGCACTTCTTTTGAAAGTTCATCACCTTCTTCTGCTTCTTTAAAAACTTCCTTAGCAGTTAAGTCATCATATTTTTTTAAGGATGTTTGTACATTATTTTTACAAACTTCTTTTGCTTTTTTCATAATAGCAGTACCAGAACCTAAGCTTTCTGCACAGCCGCTATTACCACAACCACACATTGGTCCATCCTTCATAATAGTTGTATGTCCTATTTCTAAAGCATTACCTGTATTCCCTCTATATATTCTGCCATTTATTATAGCTCCTGCACCAATACCTGTACTTGCTGTTACATATATCATATTTTCTGTGCCTTTTCCTTCACCAAACATAAATTCTGCTAATGTAGCTACATTGGCATCATTATCTAGATATGTTGGCACATTATATTTATTTTTTATAGGCTCAACTAAACTAAAATTTTTAAAGGGTAGATTTGAAGATGAAATTATAACCCCTTCTTTAGAATCCAAAGGTCCTGGAGATCCTATTCCTATAGCTTTAATCTCTTCTGAATTTATATCTTCTATAACGTTGTCAATAGTACTTATTATTTTATATAGTACGTCAATTTCTCCCTTACTTGCTTCTGTTTTAACTTTTTTTTCTTTTATTATATTCCCATCTAAATCTACAAGTGCTGTATATATTTTTGTTCCACCTAAATCAACACCTACTACATATTTTTTATCCACCTTATCACCTCTACCATTCAATCATATAAACACTTACGAAATTCATTATCCCATAAATTTTTATTTATTACCATTACTAATTTTATTGATTTTTATTATATCAACCTAAGTAAAAGTTTACAATGCAATATTTTTTCAAATTCACTAATTTCATTAACTTATTATGCTAAATTCTATAAAATACTCATTATTTTTAATATATTCTTGTGCAAACGTTTGTGCAAATATAAATTAAACTATATATTCCCTATACTTGTAAAAAAAATCATCAACTATTAAAAAGATTCTCTTTCTATGAAGGTTGTTTCTATAATGTAATGATCCCTAATATCTTCTACTTCTTCTATCTTGTCTATTAACAACTTTGTAGCATAATATCCAAGTTTTACTCCATTTATATCTACAGAAGCTAACTTAGGTTCTTGGAATTTACATAAAGGTATATTATTAAAACCAACTACAGAAATATCATTTAAGTCTTTTTCCTTTAATGCATTCATAGCACCTATTGCTAACAAATCATCCATTGCCACTACTGCTGTTGGATTCACTTTTTCTAATATTTTTTTCATTTGTATATACCCTTCTTCTTCTTTAAAATTTTCTCCATAGCTAATTAAATTTTCATCAACGTTAAATCCATTCATTTCTAGTGATACTTTATATCCTTTTTCTCTATTCTTGCATACATTTAATTCATTTTTAGCTCCTATTAATGCTATTTTTGTATGTCCTTTATATATTAATTTATCAACTATATTATACATAGCCTTGAAATTATCATTATCTACCCAAAGGATTCCTTCTGTATATTTTAATCGTCCCATAATAACAAATGGGAAATCTATTTCTTTCAAATATTTTATATTTTCGTCGTTTTCCTTTGTTCTTAAAATAAGCATACCTTCTATTAGTCCACTGTCAGTTAAATCTCTTATATGTTTTTTTTCGCTTTCTTTATTATTACTAAAAGAATAGGTTATATAATATTCTCTTTTTTCTGCATAAGAACTTATGCCTTTCATAGCCTGTATAAAAAAAGGATTAGATAGCAAATTTTCTGCTTCCTCTGGAAGTATAACTCCTAATATTCTAGTTTTGCTGCTCACTAAACCTCTAGCTATTGCATTAGGTTTATATTTAAGTTCTTCTATAACTTTATACACCTTTTCCTTTGTTTCATCACTTATTCTAGGACTATTTGATAAAACTCGTGAAACTGTAGAGGGTGAAACATTTGCTTTTTTAGCCACATCTTTTATAGTAACTTTCATTTTTCTAATCTCCTTTTAATGTTTCTTATATATAAATCTATTTTTCTTATTTTTATATATAATATCTATAATTAATATACTGTTTAATCTTTATAGAGTTTATTACATATAAATATGTTTAATTAAAAGTAATTATTTATAGCTTACCAATTAATTCTGAATTTCTCAAGGAGTAAATCCCTTATTTATTATAAAATTAATTTAAATAATAAAAGAACTGTCTCAAGATAACTTTAATTTTAAGTTCATAAATAATCCATTCATAAATCAATTCATTTTGCTAAGTAGTTCTAAATTTGACTTCATTAAAATTTTTTTACCTAATAGAGGTGCCATCCATACCTTCACTACTAGCTCCTCACGTCCTGTGAGGAATTACAAAAATTTTTAATCCCGTCAAATTAAGAACTACTAAAGCTCATTAATATGTTTATTACATGTATTTTTTATATTTACTCTATTAAAATTAAATCTTATTTTGAGACAGTCTTCTTTTATTATTTAAATTTGTATATAATTATTTATATCTTTAACATTATATTGCCCAATTTTTAGCTCTTTCCATTTCATTATACATATTATAATATCTCTTTTTATTATTTATAAGTTCCCTATGACTTCCCTTTTCTTCTATATGTCCCTCATTTAAAACTATAATTTGATCTGCATCCTTTATAGTATTTAGTCTGTGAGCTATAACTATAACAGTTTTATTTAAAGTAAGTTTCTTTATAGCTTTTCTAATTTCTAACTCATTATCCGCATCAAGGGAAGCTGTAGCTTCATCAAGTAATACTATAGGAGCATCTTTAAGTATTGCTCTTGCTATAGATATTCTTTGCTTTTCTCCTCCTGATAATGTTGAGCCGCCTTCCCCTACCATAGTATCATATTTATCTTCTAGTTTCTCTATAAATTCATGACAATTTGCAATTTTAGCTGCATTTATTATGTCTTCTTTAGTAGCTTTTTCATTTCCTAATTTTATATTATTATATATGGTGTCATTCAAAAGATATACATCTTGGAATACCATACTTATGTGTTTTAATAATGAATCTGGCTTTATATATTTTATATCTTGCCCACCAATTTTTATTGATCCATTATTTATATCCCAAAATCTAGCTATAAGATTTGTAACCGTAGTTTTTCCTGAACCTGAAGGTCCAACTAAAGCTGTCATAGTTCCTTCCTTTGCTTTAAAACTTAAATTGTTTATAGTATTTTCTCCTTTTTCATATTCAAAACTTACATTTTCAAATTGAATATCATAGTTTTTAAAGTTTGCTTCTTCATAATTATAACTCATTTCTGGTTTTTTATAGGTATCTATTAATTTTTGTGAGGCAAGTTTCAAATACCTTAATTGTCCATATTGAGCACCAAAAACTCTTAGTATATTTGTAAGTGCTATATTTATTATAATAAATGTTAGAAAAGCTTTCTTATCAATACTTCCTATTCCAAATTTAGTTGTAGCTATAAGCAATAATATAGGAAAACTTATATCAACTATTATCTGAAATATAAGTACAAAAGGTACAATAGATATTTCTGTTCTTATACTTTCTCTCTTTAAATCTCTAAAGGACTTTTCTAATCTTTCAAATTTCTTACCTGCTAAATTATGAGATTTAAACACCTGTATACCACTTAGATATTCAACCATTCTTGATATTACTTCATTCATAATTACTTTCTTTTCCTTACCTATTCTAGCAACTTTTTTTCCTCCTGTTAAAATAATAGGCATAGCTACAAATACAAAGGCAAGTTGAATTATAGCTAATTTAACATCAATAAAAAATGTTATTATGAGTAAATAAATACTAAGAACTATAGTTTTTATCAAATCACTAGTATTATGAGTTATAATTTTTTCAAAGTCTTGCAAATCATTTGTCATTATATTGGACAAATTTCCTATACTATTTTTATTAAAAAACCCTAAATTTATATTTTTAATATGATCTCCTAAGGATATACGCATATTTTCAATGCCTCTTGCACCTTTAGCCTGTATTCCTGTGTATCCTATTGCATTAACTATAGTTCTAAATATAAAAGCTATTATCATGGCTATAGTATAATTTTTAATTTTAGGAAAACTTAACTGAGAATTAATTAAATCTAACAACACAAAATATAACATTGAATAAAAAAACATATTAAATAAACTATCTATAGTTAACAAAATTATAGGTTTTCTAAGCTTTTTACTGTGCTCACCTAGTAATACCTTTATATCCCCTATCATACTACATACCTCCTGCTACTTCTGCTGTTTCTGTAAGTTCATAATCATACATATCCCAAAGATGCCTATATAATCCTTTTTTATTCATAAGATAATTGTGAGTTCCTTGTTCTATAATTTTTCCTTCTTCTAAAACTACAATTTTATCTGCATTTTTTATTGTATATAATCTATGGGCTATGATTATAGCTGTTTTCCCTTTCAGAAGATTCCTAAGGGCTTTTTGTATTTTGCTTTCATTTTCTATATCTGAATAAGAAGTAACTTCATCTAATATTACAATAGGGCTGTCCTTTAATATAGCTCTTGCAATAGAAATTCTTTGTTTTTCTCCTCCACTAAGCTTAATTCCATTTTCTCCAAGAGAGGTTTCGTACCCATCAGGTAAACTCATTATAAAATCATGAATTTGTGCCTTTTTACTAGCCTCAATAACTTCATCCATACTCTTATTAGAACCCATTTTAATATTTTCTAATATAGTATCTTGAAGCATGAATACATCTTGAAATACAAAGGATACCCTGTTCATAAGTTCTTCCATTTTTATATCTTTTATATTTATATCATCAATAGTAATATTACCTTTTTCAACATCCCAAAACCTTCCTATCAATTGACCCAATGTAGTTTTTCCTGAACCTGAAGGCCCTACAAGAGCAACTGTACTCTTAGGTTCTATAATTAAAGATAGATCTTTTATAACTTCCTCTTTGTCATATTTAAAAGTAACATTATTAAACTCTATTTTCCCATTAATATCTTTCTTTAAGCTTTTTAACCCTTCTACTTGAGGCTCTTTTGCAAGAATATTTCTCACTTTTCCTGCTCCTTCTAATAACATTGAAAAAGTTGATCCAAATTCTAATAATTGTTTAAAAGAATTAAGGAAATTTGCACTTAAAATTAAAAATAATATATAGGTAGGTGCATTTATACTTCCCTTTAAAAACATAACTCCTCCAATAGGAATCATAAATAAAAGTCCTGAATCTATAAGTACTAAGAATACTGCATAAAGAGGAGCAGTTTTCATACTTAAATCAATCCAATAATCTGCATATTCTTTTGTTATGTCTTTATAACTTTTAAATGATTTTGCTGTTAGATTAAAAGCTTTCATAACATTCATTCCGTTTATATATTGAATAATAGTAGAATTAAGCCTTTGAACTAAATCATGATAATGGGTCATCATTTTTTCCATACCTTTAAACATCCCTATTTGACTTACAAATCCTAAAATAATAGGAATAAATAAAGCTAAGGCCAATTTCCAGTTCAAATATAAAAGATAAATTATAATTATAATAGGTGTTACCACAGCTGCAGATAGATCTGGAATTTGATGAGCTATGAAGTTTTCTAGTTTTTCAATATCCTCATTTATTGTTTTTTTCACATTACCTATAGTATTGCCTGTAAAAAAACCCATATTTAGTTTAGACATATGGTTTATTGTCTTCATTCTAAGTTCATAAAGTATGGTATAGGCTGCTATATGAGAAAATACCCCTGACAATAAAAATATAACCATTCTTAAAACTACAATAATACCTACAATTATAGACATAGATTTAATTTTTTCATAGTTCACTGTATCATTAAAAAGCTCCAAAACTATATTGTACATAAGTATATATGGCACTATAGCCATAAGTGAACTTATTATGCTAAATAAAGCTGCTATATACAATTTAATTTTTTCTTTACCTGATACCTCTAAAAGAAAACTTAAATTTGATTTTTCTTTCATAATTACTCTCCTTTCTGTAATTGTATAATTTTTAAAGCTATTCTTTTATGATTGTTTAATACAATCTTTCTTTAAATTTTATACAATCATAAATAACCTTGTCTTTATTATAATTGAAAATCATTTTCATTTTCCACTCCAAAAAATATAAAAAATGCTCCAAAAATAAAAATCTAAATATAAGATTCTTATTAAATTTAGAGCATTTTAAAAAATTAAAAATTAATCTTATTCTTTATCTAAGAATGTAGCCGCTATAATGCTACTATATCCTTAAAAATTGGAGTAAAAAACATCTATGTCCTTAGATACTCATCTCCTAAACTTTATTTCAAATAAAAACTTCCTTCTAAACCAATAACTCTGTTCATACTGATTTATTTAATTTTCTATATTTTAATGGATTAATATTATTATAACTTTTAAAAGCCTTTGAAAACTTACTTGGATTTTCATAACCTATTTCATTTGCAATTTCTAAAATTGACATATCTGTACTTTTTAATAAATATTTTGCTTTTTCAATTCTTAATTTTTTTATATATTCATAAACTGTATCTCCAGTAATATTTTTAAAAGCTCTCTGTAATTTATATAAACTCATGTTTAAATCACTAGCTAATTCTTTAAGACATGGAGGGTTCTGTAGGTTTTTGCTTATAATTTTCTTAGCTCTGATTATACTCTCCTTCTCCTCATCCCCCTGATTTTGTATTAATTTCCCATTAGAATTTCCTTCAAAAAAACTAGTTAAAAATTCTATTGTCTTTAGCTTAAGTTTCATATATCCCATCATATTATCAATGGGAATCTTATTTATTTCTTCTGCTATTTTCTTTATATCATAACTAGCTTTTTCAATTATTAATATATCTTCTTTAAATATGTTATTCATTTGTGTTTCCCAATCCATTATAGCTTTATCTTCCCATATTGGATTTACTGCATTTTTAATGGTGTTAAAATGCATACAAATTGATATGGTTTTACATTTATCATATTTAAACTCAAAATATTCTACATTATTTAATGTTTTATAAAAAAAAATTTGCCCTTCTTTAAACATATACTCTTTGTTACTAGGCAAAGTTAAAATTTTCGTAGTTCCACTATAACAATATCCTATTTCTAAAATATCATCTTTATATCCTTTATTATCAAAATACATATTTGCTGAACACATATTAAACTTTGAAATCTCTAAGCCATCTTCTATTTTCATTCTTGAATAATCCCCTACGCCAAATTGTTTTCCAATAACATACTTTTTGCCTAAGAGCTCATCTGAAGTTTTACATTTAAATTCTTCCTTAATATATTCATCATACATATCTCCAACGGTTTTTTTAGTTTTCAAAGTTCCACCCCCTATTCAATCTAAACAATGCTACGATATTTACTTTAATTGATTATGATTCTAAATTTCATTTCATATAGATTATATGGTATTTTCTTTCAAAAATCAATATAACCCTCCATCCATCCAATTTTTTATTAACTATCAATTATACTAATAAAATTATTATATACTTTTTATCAGTATAAATTGTGCTATTATAAAACTTTATATAATATATTTAACATTTACTATTTTCAATTACTTTTAATTTTATTATTATAAAACTCATTAAACTATTATATGTTTTGTGTCTTAAAAACTAATTTATTATTTTAATTAAGAAATATTAAGAACATATAAATTTCATATAAAAAACCAGAATACCACAGATTAAATCCATGCATTTTCTGATTTTTTCTTTATCTATTGTAATTTCTTATTATTTCATTAAGAGTGTTTAAATGCTTATAATAATCATTTACTATAGCATTTACTTCTTTCATCAAACTATAATCTAACTCCTTATTCTCTTCTTTAAACCTTTCTCCTTGCTTTATTCCTATTTCCATAGCCTTTATAGCATGATCACAAACTTCCAAATCATTATTTGCAGGTATTAATTTTATCTTTTCAAAAAACTCTGCTATAGTTCCTAAAAATCCTAAAGTATCTGGAGCATCTCCTCCCATTTGTTCTATTCTATTAGTAATAGCTTCTTCATGTCTTTTAAAAGATTCTATAATATTTTTAAGTTCATTTTTAAGCTCAACATTCTGGGCTTTTTCAAGATAATCTTTAAAAGTACTACCTCCCATATGTACTCCTTTTAAAAATTTATCCATTCTTTTTGTATTCTCTTTTAATTCTGTATTCATAATAAATCACCTCAATTTATTCTTTTCCTACAGAAAATTTATTATACTTACATAAAAGAGGTTCTTTAAAAATAAGAATAGCTTTAATTTTAATATAGTAAATATAAAAAATACATGTAATAAGCATGTGAATAAGATTTAGTAGTTCTTAATTTGGCGTAATTAAAAATTTTTGTAATTCCTCACAGGACGTGAGGAGCTAGTAGTGAAGCCAAGGATGGCGCCTTTACTAGGTAAAAAATTTTTAATGTAGTCAAATTTAGAACTACTTGATCTGTATGAATTGCTTATGAATGTATTATTTATATTTACGGTTTTAAAATTAAAACTATTTTGAGAATACCTTTTAAATTATTTATCGCTTTCTTGGATGTTTTTTATTTTTTCCTTTAATTTTCTTATTTCCTCATCTTTAGAAGCTATTACTTCTTCATATTTTCCTTCTCTTTCTCCCAAATTTTTATTAAGTAAATTAATAAAAGATGCCATTTCATCTGCACTTCCTGAAATACGATTAAATAAAAGAAGATTTAATGCCAAAACCTCAGGAATTTCTTTATGGCAATATCTTAATTGATGATCAATCTCTCCATAACCTTCTTCAAATATAGTTCTTACTTGAATTTCTGCTATAACTCTTTGGTTGGTAGGAAAAAATTCTATAAGATAATGTACAGATCTATAACCGGATTTTCTAGATTGAATTTGAATATTCAGTTCCTCAAATCTTCTTGTATCGTCTCCATCCCTTACATTTGCAGTTATTTCTATAACTTTCCAAGTATTTAAAATAAACTGGTGTATATCTTCCCAATCCTGTTTGAATATATGTATAACTCTAATACCTATTAAATCATTTATTTCTTCCTTATAGTTTTCAACAGTAAACTGAAAATCTTCTCCATATCTTTCTTTTCTATTTGGAGTTTTTCGAATAATTTTTTCTATTAACCTCTCAGGATTTTTAACTCTAGATTTAACAGAATGTATTTTATTGTGAGTCCTCAATATATTGGATATAAAATCACATTGGCTTTCATAAGTATCTTTGTATTTATTAAAATCTAAATATATGTCTCTTAAGTTATTCCAGTCTATTTTATTTTCAATAATATCCTCTTCTATAGAAGGATATTTTTTTAAAAATTCTTCCTTTATAAGTTTATTCTCCATATTTTCCTCCAATTTTATTTTCATTGAACTTTAAATTTACAATAAAAACACTTAAACAATTTAAGAACTTAGAAAATTACATAATTCATTTTGAAATATAATTATATCAATATATTGTATTTATCTGATGACTACTTTCTCTACTACTCCCATTTTCTTCAAAGTGGGAGTAAAGATCCGTTACATCTCTAGATAACCATTTTCTAATCTTTAGTGAGAGTAAAAACTCACTCTGAAGCCAAGAATTCTGTTTATCTATTTGTTTAAACAAAATATGTTATATGTATATTAGAAATCTTTTAATTATGAAATTTACTCAACTAATAATATTTACTTAAGAATTAAATATGAAATTATTTAAAAATCCTCCTAATACCTTAATAAGGAAATAATGTATTAAAGTTATTATTATCTAAATGGTTAAGCAAATAAATCTAATATTTCTTCTTTTGATAATGTATTTATTAAATTACCACTCTTCAAATCATTATTCATAATATTATTTATAAGTTCCTTTTTGTCCTCTTGTAACATTATAATTTTCTCTTCGATAGTTTCTTTACATACTAGCTTTATTACCTCTACTAAATTTTTCTGTCCTATTCTATGTGCTCTATCAGTTGCTTGATCTTCTATTGCTGGGTTCCACCAAGGATCAAAATGAATAACTAAGTTTGCTGATGTCAAATTTAATCCTGTACCTCCTGCTTTCAGTGATATTAAGAAAAGCTTAATATTAGAGTTTTTATTAAATTCATTAACTAGCTTAATTCTTTCACTGGCATTAGTTGCCCCATCTAAATAAAAGTATTCTATATCTTCTTTTTCTAATAATTTTGAAATATTCTTTAGTACGGAAGTAAATTGTGAGAACAATAAAATTTTCTTCCCCTCATTTACTCCTTCTCTAATTAATTCCATAGCTATTTTAAATTTGCCGCTTCCTCCTTTATAATCATCAATTATGAGGGAAGGATCTAAACATAGCTGTCTTAGTTTTGTAAGGTAAGAAAAGATTGCTATTTTATCCTCCTTACTGTTTTTTAATTTATCCTTTATACTTTTCATATATGCTTTATATATAATATTTTGGCTCATAGTCATTTCAACTAAAAATTTCTTCTCTATTTTATTAGGTAAATCTTTTAATACATCCTTTTTTTCTCTTCTTAAAATAAATGGGCGAATTAAAGTTTTTAGTTTATCAATATTTTCTTCTCCTGCATTTATAAATTTGTCCTGAAATCTTTCTTCATTATACAAATATCCTGGCATAATAAAATCAAATATAGACCAAAGCTCCATTAAATTATTTTCAATTGGAGTTCCCGTTAATGCAAATCTAACTTTAGAATTAATTTTCTTAACACTGTCTGTATTTTGAGCTAATGGATTTTTAATATTCTGTCCTTCATCTATTATACAAAAATCAAATATAATATCTTTATATAAATCAAAATCATTTCTTAAAGTTCCATAGGTAGTTATTAAAACATCATATTCATTCCTATTATTTAAAATCTTTATTCTATCTTCCTTGCTTCCATGAATAATTCCAACCTTTAAATCTTTAGCAAACCTTTGGAATTCATCTTGCCAATTATATATTAAAGAAGTTGGTGTAACTATAAGGCTTTTACTTCCATTTTCTGATAATAAAAAGCTTATTGTCTGTATGGTTTTACCAAGCCCCATTTCATCTGCTAAAATCCCTCCAAATCTCATATTACTTAGAGTTTTCATCCATTGGTATCCTGCTATTTGATATTCTCTAAGGGTAGCATTAAGATTTTTAGGAACTTCATAATAGTTATCATTTATATTTATAATTTTATTTGATATATTTTTAAGCAAATCTTTTTCTTTAATAAAAGCTTCTCCTTTATTTTGAATATAATAAGCTCTATTTTTATGAATTTTAATAGAATCTCCACTTATATCTCCATTAAAACTTAAATCGTCTAATAAATTTAAAAAATTCTTAACTTCATCATCCTCTAAATCAATAAAACTATTATCCTTTATTTTATAAAAACTTTTATTATGTTTAAAAGCTTTAAATATATTTTTAAATTCCTTCTTAGGAATATTTCCAATATTATATGATAAGTTTAACCATTCTTCAGAGGTTTCAGTAATATGAGCTTCTATAGAATTTAAATCATATAAAACTAAACTATTAAAACTATCTTGAAAAGTTACTTCTCCTATATTTTTAAACTTTTTTAACCCTTTGCTTAAAAAATTATATAAATCATTTTCCTCTCCAATAAATAAAAAACTATTTTCTCCTTTTATAAACTTAAATTTTCCTAGTTCCATAACAATTTTTTCTTCTTTTTCTAGATCTCTAATAATGATCTTGTCATTTAAATCTTCTTCTTTAAAATTCTCGCATACTATATTATTAATATATAAATTTTCTCTTATAGTTGGTGGCAAATTTATCTTTATAAAATTTGATAAGCTTTTATTTTTTGCATCCCTAATAAGTTCAAAATATTCTTGTCCATAATATAACTTAACCCTACATAAAATTTGTTCTGATTCTTTGTAAAAATAAAATTTTGGCACTATAAGATTTGATACAAAGTTTTTAACTTTTTCATCAAAAGTTATTACCTGGGAAATTCTGTTTAATATTATTATTAATTCTCTAATAGGTTTTTCATCTTTATTAAATAATATGTTTCCTTGTTTTTTAAAATATTTATAGAAAGGTTTATATAATTCCCTTTGTATTTTAGAAGGAATATATAAATTGTTATTATAGAAATATACTTCACCCTTTTGAGTAAGTGGAATTGGGAATTGCTTTTTAGTGGTTAAACTAAACTTCCCATCTATTTCTTTTAGAGTAAAGGAAAGTGGTAAATCTTTATGTATAATCTTGCTATTATAATCTATATATTCATACTTAAATTTAGTAGTTTTGTGATGAATAATATCTAAAAATCTTTCTAATGCGCTAGGTAATATTCTTAACTTTCCACCATCCCCTATTTTAAAATGTAAATTTATCTGTTTATTCAATATTTCTTTATTTATTGATATGTATTCCTCTATAAACTTAATAATTTTTTCATCTTCCATAGAAAAATAATGAATTTTAGGATTATATACTAATCCATTATTAATAAAAACCTTACTTTCTTGAATTCTTCCTTGAATAAAATCCTCTAAGGAATTTATTGAATACATAATATTGCCTTTACCAATTTTGAAATGAGCCTCATAATACTCTAAATCACTATTATTTATATGATTTAATTTTATGCTAATATTTAGCTTTTCTTTTAAATTATTATACTTTATTATTTCATTTAATATAGTATTTCCTATTATATATTTACCTTTGTTTTGTTTATTGATTTTATACTTAAGATTTTTAACTGCCAAATCGTAAAACTTATACATAGTAGCTATAATATGCGGGCACAAAAATTCTTTCTTATAGGAAGCGTTATTAATAAAATCATCGCAACTACATTTAGTTTTTTCTAATATACCCTTTGCCATATTTATTCTTATGTGAGTATAATAATCATTGCTGTTATTTTCATCTTTAACTTTCCCATATATATTATAAGAATTATCTATTTTTTTACTTTTTATATCAAATACTACCCCTTTTTTATAAATCTTCTTTCCTTCCATTCTTATAAGGCTTGGACACTTAATAAGGACTATTTCTATTAATTCTTTTAAATTCAATGACTATCACCTCCCACATTAATTATATACCAAATGGCTGTACATTTTATGATTTTATAAAAATATTTACAGCTTTTATTTTTGATCTATTATTTAAATTTTAACACTAAAGTTTTTAAAGTGGCAGTTCTTATTTTATTTTCATAATCTAAATCTATTTCTGTGAAAAGTATATTTTCTTTTGCATCTAATTTAGCTATTATATTTCTCCTATAATAATCTCCTTAATAAACCAATCTATTTTACTAAATGAGTATCAATTACAATTTATAAGTATTAATCTCTATTTTAAAGTGAATAACTACTTGTAAAATTATAATTATCTTTAATTTAAATATTTATAAATTATACTCATATATATCTAACTAATACAATTTCTTAAATGATCATTTTACTACATTCCTATAATATCATTTATATTTCTGTAACTTTTTTTTTAATAATGATGCAAAATACCAAAATCCTGCTATAGATGCTAAAATATGACTTACTAAAATAGCAATCCAAATTCCATTCACTCCTAACATAGTTGCAGATAATAGTTTTGCTAATGGCATACGAATAATAATATAATAAAAAATCATTAGACTCATAGCTGCTTTTGGCTTTCCAAAACCATTTATTGCTCCAAGTAAACAGTTCGTAATGATGTTACAAACATACCCAATTGATATAATTGAAAAATAAACTTTAACTAATTTTCCAACACTTTCACCCGCTCCAAATATAGATGCTAAATTTTTTGAAAAAACTACTACTATAAATGTTAATATTATTAAAACTCCACTGCCTAATAACATGCCACTATGAAGATATTCTTTTGCTTTTTTAGTATCTTTAGCACCAAAACATTGACCAGTACAAGTGGTAATTGTCATATTAAGAGCCATAGCTGGATAAAATAAAATTGTTTCCAATTTTCCTGAAATACCAAAAGCAGCTATTGGTAATATACCAAATCCGCTGACTAAAGAAGTTATAAAACTTGTACTAATTGCAGGAATGCTTTGTTGAATAATAGATGGAACTGCATTTTTTACTATTTGCTTTATAATATTTTTATCAAATAATTTAAAATCAATTATAATTATTTTTTTCTTAATAATATATATAACCATAATCCCCATCATAATTCCTTGTGAAAATAAAGTTGCAAATGCAGCTCCTCTTATTCCCAATTTATTTATAAAAATAGGATCTAGCACTAAATTAAGTAAAGTACAAAGGATAATAGAAATCATTTGCATAATTGTATTGCCAAAACTACGCAATATAGCAGTAAAATATAAATACATAAATACAAAAACATATCCTAACATATATATAACGAAATAATCCTTTGCCATAGAATATATGTTATCTGGCGTATTTAAAAGATTTAAAATAATATTGGCACCAAATTCACAAATAATAGTTACCATTATACTAAAAATTATTGCACCTACAAAGGACGTAGAAATCACTTTATTTATACTATTCTTTTCTTTAGCTCCAATATTTTTGGATAATAAAATTGCTATTCCATTAGTGGCTCCCATTGCAACAGAAGTAGCCAAAAGGATAGGTGGCATGGATACGGTAAGAGCAGCCATGGCCTTTTCTCCCAGTAAATTTCCGATCCAAACACTATCAACTATGTTATATGCCATGTTAAATAAAAAAGCTATAAGCAATGGAATTGTAATTCCAATTAATTTTTTTGTTGTATTACCTGTAGTAAAATCCTTCTCTAATTTTTTATTCATTTAAATCCTCTTCTTTCTATAATTATTATCTTATAATGAATAAAGTTCATTGAATTTGATTCATTCAAATAGTATTTTTTTACCCTAACAAAATATTTCATTACAGTAATACTTTATTAGGGATATTTTATTAAATTTCTATATACTATAGTAAATCATTATTATATTTTTATTGTTTTATACCTAATAGTAAATTTATTAATTTATTAATTTCTTTAATTCTTTTATCAATAGGAATATTTTCGCAACCTAAAACACCAATTTGTCCATACATTATAAAATTAGTGATAATTTCTACATTATCAATTTGAATTTCTCCTTTTTCAGCTAGCTTTGTTAGCTCTTTTTTCACATAAGGAATTAAATGCTTTGCAATTTTTATCATAAGTTGTTCATGTAACATCTCATTACCAGCCTTATGATAAAAATTATGATATTTACTATTATTTTCTTGACTTAACATAAGTTTAGTCATAGCATCCATACGTTCTATTAAACTTTTTTTGTCATCACAAATTACTGTTAAAAATTTTTCTGAACATTCCTTAGCATACTGCTCCATGGCAATATCAAAAAGTTCTTGTTTAGATTTAAAGTAACGGTAACATAAACCCTGAACTACATTTATCTCCTTTGCTATATCTGCCATAGAAGTTGCTTCGTAACCTTTCATATAAAACAACTTCATTGCTGCCTCTAATATTTCTTGCTTACGAACTTCAGGATCTTTTGAAATTCTCACCATATTATGAAACCTCCTTTCTAATCAAAATATAGTATACAACTTCAATGAGCAAAAGTCAATGAATAATATTCACTGACTTTTCTTTATCTAAAATTTCACTTTGCTAAATTCTCCATTATTAATTATTCCTATACCCTTATTATAGTATTGTACTATTCTTCCCTGATACTTTATTTCTTTTTCTGAAAGTACTTCCTTTACTATGCCATTAGTTTTATTATTGATATATATTTTACTATTTTTGGATACATATATATCCTCTCTGTCTATTGATTCATTTAAGCTAACTTGTTTCCATGAACTTTCATCTTCCTTTAAACTACCGTAAAAAATCTTATTAACTTTTTCATCTATTATATTTCCTACATACACATTATCTTCTCCATCTACACCTAAAACACATAAATTATCAGTTTCTGGTATATGTAAAGAATTTTCTCTTTCGCTAACTCTAACTTTTCCATAACGCAAATCCTCATATATAAAATTATCATCCCTATTTAATGCATCTATTTTTCCTATTTTAGAATATGATTTACATTTTTCTATTTGTGACATTACATTAAGTCTATATATGTTACTTCTATTATTATTGGTTTTCACTTTTACATATTCTACTCCATTTAAAGTTGATATTACATGATCTTGAACATTATATTCTGAATTTGCAAGTGGAATTTGTACTTCATTGTAATGGTTATCTGCTACAGTTTCTCTATGATCCTTATCTTTATCATAATAAGATACTTTTAAGTAATTTGAATCATCACCAAATTTTTCCCATATGTACATTCTATGTCTATCTTTTAGCCAAGTATAATAACATATTTTGCCCTTAGTTGATATCTGAACTTTTTTCTCTTCACCATTAAGAGTGTTTATTATATTGATATTATTACTTTCTTTATAAGAAACATATTTTCCATCATAAGAAATTTTAACATCTTCAACTTCCTCTGGAATTGGTATTTTTATATTTTTATCTGCTATCTTTTCTTGTTTTTCTTCTACTTTTTCTATTTTACATTGTCCTTTATTAGCTAAATAATATTTATCTACATAAAGAAGTCCAGTAATCTCAAAAGTTAAAGGTATTATACTCCATATAATCAATCTTTTTATTAGTTTCATTTTTACACTCTCCCTAAATTTTAAGGTTCCACATAAAAGCATGTAGCAACAGTTCTTTCACCAGTACTATTACAAGGATTGTTTATTATTTCCCCTTTATAATACATAGTAGTGGATGCTCCTCCATCTAAGTTTCCTGCATTACATACTCCTCTATCTAAAAGAATATCCTGTATATCCTTTAAACTTGCTCCTTCTTTAAATACTTTTCTTCCATCAATAGCTATGAACACTACTGTTCCATCTTTCTTTTGTCCTATAGCAGTTCTTGGTTGAAGTCCCTGCTCACCATCATCTTCTACCTGTGGTTTCCCATCAACTATTAAAGTTCTATTAAAAGACAGTGCTTCTTTTATGTTCATTTGCTTTAATTCATTATAGCTTCTTTTTCCTACAATTAACTCTCCTTCATCATTAAAAGCCATAACATCAACTTCTTCATTATCCTTAACGTTTTTTGATATGGTCTTTCCATCAGATATTACTATGCCTTCTGGATATGCTCCCGTACCTACCCATTCTTTACCAGTATTATTTTTATCAAAAAATCCTCCACCATTTATTGCAGCAATAGTACCCTTTTCTTCTGCCATTTCACTTACTCTTTGTCCTTGAACTCCACGCTTGCTTGTACAAGCAACTTTCACTCTTTTAGGATCTCTAATTTCCAATATATATCCATCAAATCTATTTTGATGAACATTATATCTAGTTATACTCTTGTCATCTATTCCATCTATATTTATAGCTCCAACACTTTGCTTATCATTCATCTTAGGTTTACTTACTATTTTACTTATTTCATCCTTTGATAAAAACATTGTAGCTATATATTGGTGCTTATAAGTAAACATCGCTGTACCTACCAAAATATTTTTTACATTTTGAAAAGGTCCATGAAATACTAAAAGTACTCCTGTTACACTAATAAATATAACTTGGTATATTAAAAAGAATATAAACTTTTTTAAAGAAAACTTCTTCTTTTTATTTTTTCTTTTATTTACCAATAAGAATCTCCCCTTTATTTAAAATAAAAAATGTACATTAATTTATGACTATCCTCATTATCTTCATAAAAGGACGCTATTAATTCTTTACTATTTTCACTCCAATTTAAATTATTATTTTTTATATAAATATCTTTATATAGCATTAAACTTTCCCCTATAGTGTTTTTATCTATATTTGCAGCATATAGATTTGTATTACCATCTTTGTCTATCTTTACATAAGCTATCTTTTTTATATCATTTGATAGCTTAAACATTATTACTTCATCATCAATAAGTTTATTTATTTGCCCATTTGGTATATTGTATATATACAAAGCTCTTTCATTATTAAATTTACCTGTAAAAATTAAATTTTCTCTATCTAAGGCATCTATTTTTCTTATATTTCCTTTAACTACAAAGGAAATCTTTTTAGGATTATCTAAATTCACATGGTAAATGTAACTATAAAAATCTTCTTCCTCTTTATAACATTGTAAAAATATATTCTTACAATCCTTTGTAATACATATATCATGAATATTTCCTAATTTTTTTATCTGTTTTTCATTTAATATATTTATCTTCTTATTAGTATTTACATCATAAAGAAACAAGTTTTCTTTTATTCCTATATATCCACTGCTATCTGGCATCCATTTTAAAAATGTTTTATACTCAACATTTATACTTCTACCACTTTTTATATTATAAATATAATTTTTATCTTCTTTATTATTCTTATCTTCATACTTATCTTTTTCTAGTATATCTTTTCCTTCACTATAAAATAAATTTTTTTTATCCGGTGATGCCATTATAAATTTTTGACTTTTATTATGTACAGGATTTAATTTTTTAAAATTATTTTCTTTAATATTTAAAACGTTTATTTGAAAATAATTAACTTTAGTATCTCTAGAATCAACAAAGCTATCATCACCATTTCTAGTAGTATACATTACATTATTTCCATCTATAAAATCACAGTATTCACCTATTCCTTCAAAATGAATTTTTTTAACTTTATCTAAATAAATAGTATCATTTCTATTTTTCTTTAATATATTATTTTCAAAACTTTCTTCATCTAAAGTAAAAACCTTAGTGTAATCTGCTTTTTCATATCTTATAAAATAAGAACTTATTAGTACAATTATTATAATAAAAATTATACTTTTAAGTTTACATCTATTCACATTTCCCTCCTAAAATATTTCTATTTTATCCACTACCTATTTTTTACTACTATTTTTTTAAATATAAATAAAGAGGGGCTCTATCCCCAAATAACTATTTTCTAAACTTTAGTAGAAATAAAACCTCTCTCTGAAATAAAGAACTATATTTTTTATTTTAAATCACAATTGTATCCATTTCTGTTAAAGTTGTATCTAAATTGTAAAAATTATAATAGTGGAAATTCCATTATAATTTTTGTCCACTCTTTTATTTTACTTTTTACAAAAATTTCACCATCATGCTTTTCAACTATAGCCTTTACTATAGCAAGTCCTAATCCATTTCCTCCTTTTTCCCTAGAGTACTTTTTATTTACTCTAAAAAAGGGTTGAAATATATTTTCTATATCCTTATAATCAATTCCTTCTCCCTTATCTTCTACTTCTATAATTGCATTACTCTTCTTTATATAAGCTCTCACTTTTATTATTGAATTTACATATCCATATTTTATTGCATTATCAATAATATTTATAAAAACCTGTTTTAATTTATCTTTATCTCCCTTAATCTTCATGCCATATTCTATTTTACTTTCTATAACCATATTATATCTTTTAGCTTTTATAAGCATCTCCTCACAAGTAGATCTTAATATATCAGATAGATCCATATTGGTGAATTCATAGGAAAACTCTTTATATGTATTTTTAGAAAGATTTAAAAGATCCACTACCATTCTATTTAATCTTTCACTTTCATTTATTATATGGCTTATACCTTTTTTAAAAAATTCCTCATCAGTAAATCCATTTTCTTCTATAATCTCAGAATATCCCAATATTGTAGTTATGGGGGTTTTTAATTCATGAGTCACATTATCAAAAAATATTTTTCTGCTCATTTCTAATTCTTTTAATGCATCCCTATCTGTTTTTATAGTTACAATTTGATCTTTTATAGTTTCTACCATACTTTTAAAACTTTTTGAAAGCTCTCCAATTTCATCTTGAGAATTTTCAAGAATTTCAACTTCAAAATTTCCTTCCTCTATTTTTTTAGAGGCCTCTTGAAGCTTTATTATAGGATGAGTTATATGCTTAGCTAATATAGATGATAGTACTAATATAAATAAGAACAAAGTAATTGCTATTATTTTTATAGTGTTTATAACATGATTACTTCCCTTATAAAGTCCTGTATAATCACGAGTATATCTTAATATACCTATATTATTATTATCTAAATTTACTGGATAACTTAAGCTTACAGACATTTTATTATTTCTTTTATTTATACTGTAAGAAGTTTTTCCTTTTAGAGCTAAATTTAAATCCTTTTGATTATCTTTATTATCCCTATCACTATAAGAATCCCATAACATTTCTCCACTTTTAGAATATAAAGCTATTTCATCTCCTATTTTATAGCTTAATTCCTCTGTAATATTTTTACCTTCAACCTTAAATACAGATTTATTAGGTTGAATATTATTAAGTATAAAATATTGTTTTAAATATATATCTATATCTTTCCTTACCTGTTTCATCTCTTTTTCTATTATATCTTCATTATTATTATTTATTATCTTTTCTGTAGAATATATAAGGACTATAATTCCTATAAAAAACACAAAAGAAAAACTTATTAACATTTTGTACCTTACAGAAATTTTCAATATTTTCACCTCTAACTGTATATATAGTAACTAATGTTATTTATTATTATAAGAATCGTAAATGAAATACTATTTGAGCAAATTGCATAATTAAAAGATTGCTAATATGCATACAACATATTGTTCTTAAACAAATTAAAAGTGAATTATGCAATTAGCTCATTTAGTTATTTACACCCTATTTCAATTATTTAATTTATATCCCACTCCAAATACAGTTTCTATAACTGAACTTTCTTCTAGTTTTTTTCTTATTCTTTGTATATGTATATCTACAGTTCGTGTATCTCCTATATACTCAAACCCCCATACCTTGTCCAAAAGTTGTGCTCTTGAAAAAACTTTTCCTTTATTTTCAGCCAAAAACATTAATAAATCAAATTCCTTTGGTTTAAATTCCATTTCTTTATTTTCCTTCATAACCACTCTTTCGTCCTTATATATTTTTATATCCTTACCAATACTTATATAAGACATATCCTTTTCTATAACACTTTTTTCTATGATATCTATTCTTCTAAATATAGATCTTATTCTTACAAGTACCTCTCTCATGTCAAAAGGTTTTGTTATATAATCATCTGCTCCTAACTCAAGCCCTAATACTTTATCTGTTATGTCACATTTAGCTGTAATCATAATTATAGGTATATTAAAGCTTTGTGTTATATTTCTACATACATCAAAACCACTTACATCTGGAAGCATTAAATCTAATATTATAAGATTAGGTTTAAATCTTTTTGTATATTCTATACCATCAGTTCCATTATCCACTGACTTTACTATATATCCTTCTTTCTTTAATGAATAGCTCATTAAATCAGCTATAGCTAATTCATCTTCTATTATAAGAATCTTTTTAGTCACAACTATTCCCTCTTTCCCCACTTATAATTTAAATAAAGAGACTTTATATTATTAGTCTCTTTACAATTCATTTCTATTTTACTGATTTATCATTGCCTTTAAAAAAATTATCTATTAATTTCTCCGCCATTCTCTTTTCCATATTAGCTTTACTAATTAAAGTAAAAATTAATAAAATTAATTCTTTTAATTTATCATCTTCTCCCTGTAATTCTTTAGATTTTTCCTTTATTACATTATTTAATTTATTAAAATCTTCGCAAAAATTTTTTAACTGTATTTCTTTAATATCCAAAAATGTTCCATACAAGTCTTCCATTGGAGGAAAAGTCTTTTCCTCTTTATGTATACTTTCCATAGTTGGTGTAAGTATTGTCTCAATATCTAAAAGAGATAAACTTTGTTTTAGGTTATAAATTATTTCTAATAATATTATTTGCTCTTTATTATATTTTTTCCCTTTTACAGTTGGGAAAAATTTTGTTTTAGCATAATTATTAACCATAGTTTTAGTCATTATTTTGTCATCTTCATCTCTCTTTAATGATTTTAGCTTCATATCAAATAACGTAGTCACTTGATCCATATATAAATCTATATCCGGAATATCTGAAAGTTTTATATCATTAAATTCCGTAATATTTGAAAGAATATCTTTTAATTTTTCTTCATTATATTCCATAAAATCACCTCATTACAATTATATAGTATTAACTACTACAAATCCATATACTTTATTTTGATATATAGTTATTAAAACCTATATCTATAGTTTATATCACTATTTTAATTTTAACTATTAATATAACATCTAATCTAAAACTGTGCGTCTTGTTAAATAACTTTTAATCCATCTATAATAATCTATATTACCACTTTTAAGAATACATAATATCATGAAGTAAAGAATGGTTTAAACATATTAAAACAATATAAAAAATGTCTCAACATAGAAATAAACTACCCATGAATGTATTATTTATATTTACGGTTTTAAAATTAAATTTATTTTGATACATTCCTTTTTATTATTCAAATAAAAATCCATTAGAAAACTTGGAATATTTTTTATATCATAATAAAAAAATATTCTAAGTTTTCCATTTACATCTTGAAAAATTTTTTATTTAGTATTAAAATAGTTATAGTACATCACATAGTTTTAAAAACTATGTGATATTATATCAATATATAAAAGAGAGGATGTTTTTTATGTTTAAAAAGTTTAGGGATCCAGTAAGTGGTTTAACTCATTTGTTTGGAGCTATTATGTCTATAGTAGGCCTTGTAGTATTGATTAACTTTTCAATATTTCAAAATAGTCCTTTGCATGTTACAGTCTTTTCAATTTTTGGTGCTAGTTTAATATTATTATATAGTGCTAGTTCTATATATCATCTTGTTACAACTTCTGAAAAATCTATTAGAATATTAAGGCGAATAGATCATTCAATGATTTATATTTTAATTGCAGGTAGTTATACTCCTATTTGTTTATTAGCCTTAAAAGGAATCTTCGGATTAGTCATGTTAACTATTATTTGGATTCTAGCTATTATAGGAATATTAGTTAAAAATTTTTGGTTTTCTGCTCCAAGATGGATATCTACTAGTTTCTATTTAATTATGGGTTGGCTTATAATTGTTGCAATATTTCCATTATCTAAAACACTTTCTACTGGTGGTTTATTTTGGTTAATAACTGGTGGAATTGCCTATTCTATAGGTGCAATAATTTATGGCACAAAGAGACCTAAAATTTTTAGTAAGTATTTTACTTTTCATGATATTTTTCATATATTTGTACTTCTAGGCAGTCTATGTCATTTTATACTTATGTCTAATTACATAATCTATATGTAAAAAAGGATAACCACTAAGGCTATCCTTTTTTATTTTTGTATTTCATTTTATATAAAATATATTACATAAGCTGTATTTAATATTATAATGATATTTTTCCCATTGCAAGTAAAATTACCATAAGTACTCCCACACCAACTACTATAAATGAACCAATTTTTTCTGTTGATGTATATGCTTCTCCCTTTTCTTTTTTAGCTTTATGGAAAACTAATATACCAAAAGCATACATTATAAATGCAAGGGCAAAGTACTTAATTCCACCTGCATATATACCATATAGTGTATATATAGCAGATAAAGTAGCTATTACTTTATTTTTTCCATTTATCTTTTCTTCATTACATACTTTTATAGCATAAAATGATGATAGAGCATATGGAATTAACATACAAGTAGTTGCTATGGCGAACACTAAGCCATAAGCTGATTGTAATTTATCTGAAAGTAATGAGCATAAAAATATTTGGCTGATAATATTTGTGAATGTTAATGAATTTATTGGAACATTTGCTGCATTTTCCTTAGCAAACCATTTTGGCATAACCCCATCTTTAGCTGCTACATATGGTATTTCTGCTGCAAGCATTACCCAACTTATTAATGCTCCGAATAATGATACTATAAGTCCTACTTTAACTATTACAGCACCTGCTCCTCCAAATACTGTTTTTGATAAAACTTCTGCAAGAGGAGTTCCTGATGCTATAAGTTCTTTTGCTGGTATAATTCCCATTGCAAGTAATGAAATTGAAACATAAATAAGTAATGTAACTAAAAGACTAATTACTGTTGCTTTACCGACTATAGCTTGTGATTCTGCTTTTTCTGAAAGTACTACAGAAGCTTCTACACCTATGAAGCACCAAATTATAGTTCCCATAGCTCCATTGATTTGCTTTAATAGAGATGTTGATTCCCCAGAACTTGCAAGAACTGTACTCCAATTTGAAACTGTAAATAAATCTGGTTTAAATATAAATATACCTAATATAATAACTAATGCTAATGGTAACAATTTACCTATAGTAACAACTGCATTTATAATTCCGGCATTTTTTGTTCCTTTTGTTTGGATAAAATGTACAACCCATAATAATAAGGATGCTGCTATAAAAGACACTATTGGCTTTAATTCATTTCCTGATCCTAATAAGCTGTTTATAGTTTTAAACATTAAAATTATAAAAGCAATATTTCCAAGCCAAGCAGAAAGCCAATATCCCCAAGCTGAATTAAATCCCATAAAATCTCCAAATCCATCTTGTGCATAGGAATAAATTCCACCCTTTAAATTAGGTTTCTTGTTGGCAAGGAATTGAAATACTAACGCTAAACATATAATTCCAAATCCACCTATTATCCAAGCGATTAGAGCTGCTTGTGGATTGGCTTTTGTTATTAAGTCTGTAGGACTATTAAAAATCCCACCACCTATCATGGATCCTATTCCAAGAGTAATCAAAAGTCCAAGACCTAACTTTTTATCTTGTGTTCCCATTTGCAAACCTCTTTTCTCAAAGTTTATATTCTGATATATGCATACTAGATATGTATCCAGTATGCATATATATATTATACAAATTTACATAGATTATTATACAAAATCATACTAAAGCCTTTGCTTTAAATAATTTAATTATCTTAAATTATCTCTGTGAAGTGGCATACTCATGCATCTTGGGCCGCCTCTTCCTCTTGAAAGCTCTGCACTTGGCATAGTAAGAACGTTAATTCCCTTCTTAGCTAGTATTTCATTTGATACATAGTTTCTTTCATAAGTTACAACAGTTCCTGGAGCTATTGCAAGAGTATTTGAACCATCATTCCATTGTTCTCTTCCTGCTATTATAAAGTCTCCGCCACCGCATTGAATTAATTCAACAGATGGAAGTCCAAGAGCTGAAGCTAATATTTTTTCTAATGGATCTGTATGATGTTTAAATTTTAATGTTCCATTTGCACCCTTAGTAACTTCATAAACACTAAGTGGTCCTTGGATTTCTGGATGAATTGTAAACTTATCATAATCAACCATTGTAAATACTGTATCAAGGTGCATAAATGCTCTACAATTTGGTATATCGAATACAAGTATTTTTTCAAAACTTTCGTTTTTAGCAAATAAGCTTTTAGCTACTATTTGTATACCTTCAGCTGATGTTCTAGCACTGCATCCGATAGCTACAACTTTATCTGAAAGTACAAGTTCGTCTCCACCTTCTATTGCATAAGGTAAAGTTCTGTTATACCATAAGCTAGTTTCACCATTAGCAAAATTCTTGTGATATTTATGGATGTATGTTAAGAATAAAGTTTCTCTTCTTCTTGCTTCTGTTCTCATTGTATTTATTGTCATTCCACTTCCAATTGAAGCAGCTGGATCTCTTGTAAAGTAAAGGTTTGGCATTGGGTCAAGATAGAATGGATAATCATCTTGCATTAAATCTACTAATGATGTAGCTTCTTTAACTTCGATGTCTTTCTTTCTAACACCAGCCATTAATGTATCAACCATTTCTTTTGTTGGCATATTAAGAAGATATTCAATTAAAGCTTCTTTTACTACTTCAGATGTTATTTTACTTTCTGTTAAGAACTCTTCTAAAAATTCTTTCTTTATTTTAACATCTTCTAAAGTTTCTGCTGCAAGTTCTTCTAAGTATAGAACTTCAGTTCCATTTTCTCTTAGAATTTCTGCAAATCTATCATGCTCTTCCCTTGCTACTTTTAAAAAAGGTATATCATCAAATAATAACCTCTCAAGATATTCAGGAACTAAATTTTCAATTTCTGCTCCTGGTCTATGAAGCATAACTTTATTAAGCTTTCCTATCTCAGAAGTTACATTAATAAAAGAACTCATTTTTTTTCCTCCTCTTGTGTACCGATGTACTAGTTATTTATTTAACATTTCGTATTCATTATACATTTAATGCATAATTAATTCAAACTGATATTTCCAGTCATAAATTTGAAAAATCAACTGTATTTTTACATTTTTCTTCATTTTTTATATGTTTTTCTTAGATTTCGTCCCGTTTTTACGTGATTTTAAAAATATTCTGTATATTATACATTGATAAAATCGCTTATTCTATGTATATTTTATGCATAAATATGCAGTTCTTTATTTTTTTTATACTATTCATAACCTTTCTTTATAGTTTTAGGTATATATATTTTTATTTATGCATATTTGTATCGTTTACTTTTTTTATTTATTCATTTAATTATGCATAATAGAGAATATTTAAACAAAATATTTTTTTTATTTTTCTTAAATTTCTTAAATTTTATTTTTTTTAAACTCAAAATCACTAAAGTTTACTGAAAAATTCAATTAACTTTAGTGATTTAAATAAAAAATATTTATTTTATATTCTTTTGTAAAAAGTATTATTTAAACTTTTACCTTAACCTAGAAATTATTTCATAATGGAATTTTAATTATTACTTGTGCTCCTCCTATTTGCTGGGAATTTTTAATAATTAAAGTTCCATTATGTTGTTTTACAATAGAATCTGCAATATAAAGACCCATTCCCCAATGTATTTTAGATGTTCTACTTGAATCGCTCATATAAAACTGTTTCTTAGCAACTTTTAAATCCCTGCTAGAAAATCCTTTCCCACTATCAATAACTGAAAACTCTAAATAATTATCTTTGCCCTCAACACTAAAATATAGATTACTGTTAAAAGGTGAATACTCTACTGCATTTGAAATTACATTTATTATAGCTCTATGCATAGCTTCTTTATTTATAATTATATTTTCTGGAAGATCTTTTTCTTCAAATTTGACTTGTAACTTTTTAGGACCTGCAAGAGCAATTAATTGATTATAAATATCATAAGCGAATTTTTGCGCATTACTTTTCTCTAAATTTTGTAAAATATCTATTTTCCCATTTGACATGTCAATAAGTAATTTTATATACCTTTCAATCTGATTTGAATTTTTTTCAATGAATTTAATATAATCTTTCTGTTCATCACTTACAGAAGATTCTTTTAAAAGTTCTGTATTTCCTTTAATAATAGTTAAAGGAGTTTTTATATCATGAGCTAAAGAAGCTATCTGCTCTTTTTTAGCATTTTCTAAATTCCACTGTTCTTTTAAAGATTCCTTTAGTTCATCTTTCATATCAGAAATAGAGCTTAACACATCATCAAATTCTTTTATAGGGGAATTACCAATATCGAACTCTAAATCTTGCTCTTTTATCTTTTCAGTGGCTTCTATTAAAGGAATTAAATTATTTTTTAGATTTCTTGCAAATACTATAGAAATAATAAAAGCTCCAATTAAGCATCCTAAAATCAGGATTATAATTAGTAATAATTGTGGATTAGGTAAATATTCATTCATCCATTCTAAAGAATATGTCATTTTAATATAGTATTGTAATATACAAAATCCATCTTTTCTTTCAATAAAATAATAAGTCTTTTTATCTCCACTTTTTCTATCAATTCCTTTAGCATACAATGTTGCCTCTTTTAAATCTTCCCCTGTAAGGTCTGTCTTAGTTACCTTAAATTCTTTATCAAATACAGCAAATTTACACCCATTAGGTATCATATCTTCTGTAATCTTTTCTGTAGATTGAAGTATGGGCTTTGCTCGTCTAGCCAAATCTTCACTATAATTAGCACTATTAAAAAAATTCATTTTCATACCTAAGCTTGTTATAGTTATTCCAATTATTATTGCCACACAAAATGCAAAAGCTAGTGCCAATAGATATCTAAAAAAAACTCTTTTTAATGTAACCTGTTTCTTATTTATATCCATTTATAGCCGATCCCCCAAACTGTTTCTATTGGGGATTTATTAAATACTTTTAACTTAGCCCTAATATTTTTAATATGCTCTGTAATAGCAGAGCTATCACTTTCACCATCATATCCATAGACCTCTTCATATATTTGTTCTTTAGAAAATACCTGACCCGAATTTCTTGCAAGATATT
Organism: Clostridium sporogenes; assembly: GCA_019933195.1. Classification (NCBI taxonomy): domain Bacteria; kingdom Bacillati; phylum Bacillota; class Clostridia; order Eubacteriales; family Clostridiaceae; genus Clostridium; species Clostridium sporogenes. The sequence goes on along the minus strand of CP082942.1, from coordinate 3,640,020 downwards.
CACATATAGCATATTCTCCCTTTGTAAATGGTACTTTTATATCATCTATTTTAATTTCCTTACTTGATATATTAAATGTTACATCTGAAGCCACAAAAATATGCCGCTTTTCACGATGTTCTCTGCGAAGGTGAGCATTAACCCTAGCTCTTAATTCTCCTATACCAAAAGGTTTTGTTATATAATCATCTCCACCAATTCCTAGTCCAAACATAATATCCTGTTCCATAGTTTTTGCTGTTAAAAAAAGAATTGGGCAATCTACAATATCTCTAATTTCCTTACACAAAGTAAATCCATCAATATCAGGCATCATTACATCTAGTAAAATCAAATCAAATCCTATAAAATCATTTACTGGAATATCTTTTGCTTTTTTCATAGTAGTTACTAAATGATTATCCTTAGAAAGAATATTTTTAATAAGAATTAGAATATCTTCTTCATCATCAATAACAAGTATCTTTGACATAATCTCCTCCTACCTTTACAATATTTCATTTTCAATTATAATCTCTATGATAAAAAAATACAGTTTATTTTGAATGATATATGCTGTATTTTTTAATTTATTCATAAGATTCTCTGCCTTCCCAATATTTAAACCATAAAACACTACTTATTAGAGCAATGCAAATTTCAAGTATCATAATTAAAATTCCTATACTTACTTCTTTAGATAGAATATTATAACGTAAAGGATCTATTATCTTTAATATAACATAATCACAAAATCTAACTCCAAAAGCCCAAGGCATCCATTGCCAACAACTATCACCTAAACCTGTAATCATTAATGCTGAAAGTAGAGTTCCACATATTCCTAAACCTATAGAAGCGCCTCTACCAAATTTAAAGGTTATTAATACATGAAAAATATATAAAAGAATGTTTGCTGAAAATAAAATAATTACTTCTTTTAAATAAAACATGAAATCCATATTTTTAAAACCAATAGCAAAAACTCCTATAGCAATTATTACAGAAAAAAAACCTAATAAAAGTAATAAAATTAATTTACTTATATAAGTAACACTCTTACATTTTGTACTACTTAAGAGCATTTGAAAATTTCCTGCTCTCTCCTCTTGTTCTATAACCATTCCACTCATTAAACCAATTAACAATGGAAATACTATAGATAGTGCCTCTAAGTAAGTACTAATATTTTCTATATTTCCTTTACTACCAAAAGAATAATAAAGTAAAAATACAAATGCGCCTATAAGTGGAATAAAAACATGTAAATATAAAATAGGAGTACGTTTTAATTTGTAAAAATCTGATTTTATACATCTAAATAAGTTTATCATACTTAAACTACCTCCTGATGCTTAAACCAATTGGTTGTAATAAGCATAAGTAAAAGAAATAATAAAATAGATATAACAATTCCAACAGGGATAACATTAGGATTTAATAATGGATCGCCTGGTTTTGCAAATAGTCCATTAGGTAATATTCCTAGTATTGGACACATTAATCTAGTTGTCCATGTATAAGGACACAACCACCATAAAGACTTAGATACCATACTTATACTAGAAATTAATCCAGCTCCAACATTTACTAATATAACTCCAAAAGCTCCAAGTTTTTTTGATAAAAATAAACATAAAGGAACCTGCCACAAAGATGTTAAAGCTATAATAAAACTGGCCACAAAAGCCTTTATAAATGGAATATTTTTAGTTCCAGTGATAAATATACCTACTAAAATTATACCAATTGATAAAACCATACAGGAAATAAATAGATTTATAGAAATCATAAGGTTCTTTGCAATCCATACTTTTTTTAAATCAATAGGTAGTGAAAATACAGCTCTATAATTTAATTTTTTTTCCTCCTTTTGATGTACAAAGTAGCAGCTAAGAGCAATAAATCCTGGTAAAATTAATAGATACCACCAATTAAATGCACAGGCTTGATAAAACAATGGAGATAAAAATGCAAGTAGCAGAACGGTAATTGGAGCTATATAAGTATTCTTCTTACCAAAAGTTCTTTTACATTTAAACTTTTCAGCTTTTATATAATTTAACATTTTTATATCTCCCTTCTCTTATTCTTTTTTACAACTTCAGTGAAAAGAGTCTCTAAATTCTCTGAAGGATTAATTTTTGCTTCATATCCTAAAATACCATTACTTATAATTCCAATATGGTCTGCAATAAGTTGAACTTCTGCTAAAATATGACTAGATAAAATAACTGTTATTCCTTGTTTAGGAAAATATCTAATTAATTCACGTAATTCTTGAATTCCAATAGGATCAAGACCATTAGTAGGCTCATCCAATATTAGTAGTTTAGGATTATTAAGTAGTGCAATTGCAATACCCAAACGTTGCTTCATACCCATAGAAAATTTTCCTGCAGTTTTTTTACCTGTATTAGTCAAATCAACAATTCTTAATACCTCATCAATTCGTGAATCTTTTAATCCTAAAAGAGTGGTACGTACTTTTAGATTTTCCCTTGCAGTTAAGTTCTCATAAAGAGGTGGAGCTTCAATAAGAGCACCAATACTCACTAAATCTTTTCTAGTCCAATGATGATTATCAAATATAATTTCTCCGGATGTCGGACGTATCATTCCTGTTAACATTTTTAATATAGTAGATTTGCCTGCACCATTAGGTCCTAATAATCCATACACAGAATTTTCTTTAACCTTTATTGAAATATTATTTACTGCCTGTTGATCTTTAAAAACTTTGCAAAGATCCCTTGTTTGTAAAATATATTTTTCCATATTTATCATCCTCTCCTTCTGTTCACTATTTACTATAAACTGTAATTATAAGGATTTTATAAGGATCTATATTTTTTAAATAAAAGCTATAATACTAAGAAAAATAAATACCTACCACCTTAGGCGATATTGATGCAAACATATGTATATGATCTTTACACCTCCACTTAATATGTGCTAAACTATTATTGTCCATCTTGGGCAATACCTCCTTTGATTTTAGATTGGCTAGCGAAACCATACCTATTTTATCAAAGTGAGGTATTTTTTTAATGCTTAAGCTTTTATGAACACATCTAGATAGCAGATGGTTTTCTTTATATACAAAAAACTTGCCAATTATTAATTGACAAGTTAAAGTATATACACTATAAAAATTTATAATATCTAACTAAAACTAAGTTTCCATAAATAATTTGCTTTATCAACTTATAAATAATAAAAACTATTTAGCTACAAACTCCAGTTATTTTTCTTTTCCATGGTTTTGCAAAATTTATGATAAATTCCATCTTTTTTCTGTAAGAGTTCCTTATGAACACCTTGTTCTACAATTTCACCTTTAGAAATAACCAGAATCTGATCTGCAGCCTTTATTGTATTAAGACGATGTGCAATAACCAAAAGCGTCTTTCCTTTAACAAGTTCTGACATAGCTTCTTGAATATAACTTTCATTATCACTATCAACGCTTGCAGTGGCCTCATCAAGTATTACGATAGGAGCATCTTTAAGTATGCATCGTGCAATAGAAATACGCTGTTTTTCTCCACCTGAAAGTGTAGCTCCACCTTCACCAACCATGGTTTGAAATCCATCTGGCAATTCCATAATAAAATCATAACATCGTGCTTTTCGGGAGGCATCATATATTTCTTCCTCAGTAGCATCTGGCTTTCCCATTAAAATATTGTTATATATAGTATCCTTAAAAAGATATACTCGCTGGAAAACCATACTAATTTGATCCATAAGAGTTGCAAGGGGTATATGGCGAATATTCTCTCCTCTTATAGAAATCTTTCCATGTTCTATATCCCAAAAACGTGCTAATATATTTGCAATAGTAGTTTTTCCTCCGCCAGATGGCCCTACAAGGGCAGTCATTGTATTCTTTTTCATTTGGAAATTTATATCTTTTAAAACCTTCTTTTCCTGATATGCAAAATCAACATGATCAAAGCTAATCTCAACTCCCGTAGTAATTTCTTGTGGAAGTGCATTGCTCCCTGTATCTTCTAACTCAGGTTCTGTCAATACTTCCTCAATTCGATCAAGACAACTGTTCATAACGGTAAGCCTAGACGCCTCACCATACAAAGCCTTAAGAGGCCCAAATATATCAAAAACAAATAAAAGAACTCCTAAAAGATAAGACAATGACAATATGTTTTGCTGTTGCAATTGTATAGCAGTACCAAAAATCAATGTTATACCTATAGCATAAATCATGTTTAAATTCATAATCCACGGAGTCATTTTCTCTTCAAATCCAATGGATTTTTCTTTAGACTCACGAAAATTATCAGAAAGCTCTGATGATTTTTCTCCAAGAAGATTATAACTCTTTATAACTCCAATCCCCTCAGTAAAAGATAACACTGCATCCGTTAAGTGTTCACTTTGTTCTTGACGCATAGTTGATTCTTTTAATGATAGTTGGTTCATTTTCCAAGCCACAATAGTTGCTACAATACTTGTTAATGCAGATATAAGTCCAAGCCTCCAATGGAGAAAAAACATAAATATCACAAGAATAATAGAGGATAAAATATAGCTCATCATGTTAGCTACAGTACTCATAGCCACCTCTTCAATAAATATCATATCTGTACTTAATACAGAACTGATCTTACCTATATTACCCTCTGTATAGTAACCCATAGGTAGTTTGCGAAGATGATCACCAAGCTTAATTCTCTTATCTGCAAACATCATATAGCCAGCTGCACTTTGCAATTTATCTATAAAATTATGAATAAACATTTGAAGGATTATAGTTACAACCAAAGCAATTCCCACATGAAGACAATCCTTTGTTGTAATAGAATTATTATAAAACTTTGATAAAATAACAAAAGCATAATATATTGGTAGTTTAGATAAAATAGATTCAACTACAGCAAGAACAAATGCAAATTTAATCCTTCCCTTATACTTTCCAGAGAGTTTTAGAATCCTTTGAATTAATTTAATTATCATCTTAAATACCCCCCTTTTTTTCCTTTAGTTGCCATTGAGTACTTTCTTGCCCTGCATTCCAAAGCTTTTTATAAATTGGACTACTTTCTAAAAGTTCACTATGAGTTCCCTTAGAAGCTATAGAGCCATTATCCATAATGCAAATTTGATGAGCATCCATAATAGATGACAACCTATGTGCAATAACTAATAGTGTTTTGTTTTTTACAAGTTCTGTAATAGCTTGTTCTATTTTTTCTTCATTTTCAGGATCTGCAAAAGCAGTTGCTTCATCTAAAATAATAATAGGAGCATTCTTTAATATTGCCCTAGCAAGGGTAATACGTTGCTTTTGGCCTCCTGAAAGTTGATTCCCACTATCTCCAGCTAAAGTATGAAAACCTTTTGGCAAGCGCTCTATAAATTCCATACATTGAGCCTTCTTTGCAGCCTCCATAACTTCTTCCTCTGTGGCATCTTGCTTGCCTAGGCGTATATTTTTCATAATACTAATATTAAACAAATACTGATCCTGAGCAACATAGGCTATTTTATCATTCAAAGACTCTAAGCTCATTTCACAAATATTTTGACCGCCAATAGAAATACTTCCATTATTAATGTCATAATAATGAACTAAAAGTTTGGCAAGTGTACTCTTACCAGAACCAGACTCTCCTACTAATGCTGTCATCTCACCTTCTTTTGCTGTAAGACTAACCTTATGAATAACTTCTTTATCTTTATATGCAAAAGAAACCTTGTTAAAATCTACAGTATAATCTCTGCCATTAAAAGATGTATTAGTTTCTTTTAGAGCCTCTGAACTTAAAACTTGCTCCAATGCAGTAATTTTATAATTTAGCTGAGGTAGTGCAGGCATAAAGCTTAAAGCTTTTAAAAGAGGAATTCCAATACTAATTGATAAACATAAAACCAAAATTAAATTTGAAAGGGTTGAATACCCCTTAAGAACAAAAAATGAACCTAAAGGCAGTGTTAATATAATTGTACAAGGCAATAAACTACTATACAAAGCCATCCATGGCCAACATGCCTTAAACCATTTTAAAGTTAAATCTCTGTAGTTTAAAACATCTCCTTTAAACTTAGCATAAGATTCTCCTTCTCTATTAAATACCTTAATAACTTCCATTCCATTTATATACTCAATAATAGTGTTGTTCATCACTTGTCCAGACTGATAGTATCTTCCCATTTCCTTCATTCCTATAGAATACATAATCATCATAGCTACGAAACTAATTGGTACAGATGCTAAAGATAAAAATGCCAATTTCCAATCAGTTATAAACATCATAATATAGACAACCACTGGAATCATTAAATTAGCAATACCTTCAGGTAATGTATGCGCAATCAAAAGTTCCAAGCTGTCTACATCATCTACAAAGAGCTTTTTCAATGTTCCTGTCCCTTTCTCTTGAATAACCCCCATTGGTAATTTTTCTAATTTTTCTTGAAGAGAAATCCTAAGACGCATAAGTGTACTATATGCGGCTCTATGAGAAACTGACAATCCTTTTGCATACAAAACTGCTTGTAAAACTAAACATACTAGCACACCTACAACTCGCCACGCCACATAGGATATAATAATAGACTGTCCTTCAATCAATGGTGAAATAATTTCATATGCTAAAATAAAAGGTACAACTCCCATCATAACACTGACTAATATAAGTATTGTGGACCAAAACATTCCTTTTTTATGTGGTCCAGCATATTCCATCACCTTGTCAAACATTTAATTTACCTCCTTTAAATGCATTATATACTTTAGTTTGTTCATTGTTTTTAGTTAGCTGTGACTAACTAAAAAGTAAAAAAACTAACCTATTTATAGTTTAATCTTTACTCACTATAAAAAACTACCAAAGAAATGTTTATTTTTACTCCAAATTATCCAGATAACTTTTCTGAAATTCTTTTGGATTGATGCCATATTTTTTTCGAAAAGATGAAGAAAAATGACTCATATTTGAATATCCTATAAGAGATGCTACTTCCCCCACATTATACATACCTTGTTGAAGCATAGATGCTGCTATTTCTAATTGTTGATCAATAATATATGAATGAACAGGCATTCCATACATGTTTTTGAATCCTTTACACAATTTAGATAGACTAATATGGACAAGGTTTGACAGTTCTTCACAACTTAGAGAATGAGGAATTTGGGAATCAATTATAAATTTTGCCTCTTTAATAGCCTCCATATTTGTTTTATTTAATATTATTTTTGTTCCTTGATTATACCTTTTTTCAAAAATCATATTAAAACATATAGCCATGAGTTCCATAAATTTTCCTTCAATAAACATAGAAGCTATTGCACCCTTATATTTAAAAGTGGACAATTCCATTAACACCCTCTTCATCGATGGACTTATTTCACTTTTTAAAAAATTTTCCATAAGAAATTTTATGAATTTACTTTCATCTTTTTCAAAATTTTCTTTTACTATGCCATTAAAATATTTTTTAGGTATTTTAATATTGATAAATTCAAAATCTACCCCCTTCTCATAACAAATATGTTCCTCAAAACAATCATTATGGCAAATAAAAAACTGCCCTTTATCTATTTCAAATTTCTTTCCTACATCTGGTGATTCCCATGAAACTCCATTTTTTATACAAAAGCTAAAATCAATATATTGATCATAATTTTTACCATATACATTCATATCCGAGTCAAATATCATATTCCAATTTGAAAAAATAAGACCTTGTTTTGATTTCATTCTTCTTATTTCACCTGTTCCAATATCTTTTGAAATCTGAAACATATCACTATGAGATGATTCTTGTGATAGTTGTCTATACATATTGCAAAGATATTCATTTGTTTCTAACATAATATTTTCCTCCAATTCATTTAAAATATGGAAATACTGTTGTCTATTCAAATTTATAGCTTTATTTCTCGCTTTAAATTTTATTATTTTTCACTTACTATTATTACCACTATAACAGCAAGATTACTTCATATCATTAAATAATAAATCCTGATATAATTTATAATTGTATTTATCAAAACATACAAATCTTACTTCTTCTATATTTTCATATTTGATTAAACTTTCTTTTACTGAATTATAAGCAACCTTTGCTGCCTCATCTTTAGGATACCTATACACTCCTGTACTTATATTAGGGAAAGCAATAGTTTTGATATTTTTTTCAGCGGCTAATTTTAAACTGTTTTTGTAAACATTAGATAAAAGATTTTCTTCATTACTATCTCCTCCATGCCATATAGGGCCTACAGTATGGATAACATATTTAGCTTTAAGATTTCCACCAGAGGTTATTACTGCTTCTCCTGTCTTTAATGAACCTATTTTACTTACAATATCTTTACATTCCTCAAGTATTTTATTACCACCAGCTCTATGAATAGCTCCATCTACACCACCACCGCCAAGCAAGTTACTATTTGCAGCATTAACAATAGCATCTACATTTTCTTTTGTAATATCTCCCTTTAATATCTTTATTTTATTTATATATGATATATCCAAAATATAACCTCCCTCTATAATCTTTAAATTTCTTTAATATACTCCTTATATACTTTTATTACTTTGAACTGTAATTATGGCTCAAGTACAATATTAGTATCATAATTATAATATATTAATAATTTTCTCAATGTTACATATTTCTGCATAACCTTGATTACTCCTTCTTAATATTAATATTTTCACCAAAATAAGTAACTAAATAAAAAAGAACCGCACAAACGATTCTTTTTTCATAATTATTTTCAACTTGTTAGTATAAAATTAAAGTTCCTGCATTAGTATTTCCTTAATAGCATTACTTTTCATATGTAAATTAATAATTTATTATCTTTGAAATCTTTCTCATAAAACCTATATATCTACACTGTTTTATTCACATTAATTTAAAATAAAACTTTACTAATGTCTATAAAACAATATAATGCTAAAATATTATAATCTACTCATATATATAAATATTGATAGTTGGATAAATAGTATGATAGGAATACCATACTTAAATTTAAAATGTTTAGTTTTATGTCTAAATATTTTCATTCCAAAATAAGACCCTATACTGCCACCTAATAAAGCTATTAATAATAAAGTACTTTCCCTTATTCTCCACTTATTTGCTTTAGATTTTTCTTTATCTATGTACATAGATAAAAATCCTAACAAATTTAATACTATAAAATAATACTTAAAACATTTAATCATAAATTTCTTTTTCCTCTTAAACAAAATTGTAGAATTTATCTTTTGAAATTTAATTTTTAATTTCAATTCATAATCTAGTTTCATTACACCAATGCATACATAACTATATTTATTATAAAATTATCATTATTTAATTGTAACACACTTTATGAATATAGCATTATTAAATTATTTTCAATAGTTTAATACAACCTACGACTACAAGGTCGATTATTTGTGGAATTTTATTTTCAAATGCTGTTTTTCCTGAGATTAGCATAGATTTCATTCTATTGTCTGTTATATTCCCAAGATTAACTCCAAGAGATTTTGATGCAGCAGTAATTTCTGAAACTTCTAAAGGATGTTCGCCCATAATAGGATTTGCGCAAACAGCAAGAATTATATTTGCACAATCATTTATTGAAACTGGATTTGTAATATAATGAATGGGAAGTTTTTTTAATAGATTTGAAATTTTCCCATAAAAGCTTTGAGCGCTCCCCCACACTCATTAAAAATAAACTTCTTGAGACTTAAAAATGGGATACACCAAACAAAGCATATACCATTATACTCACAAAAAATAGTGTAAAAGTGTAAATTAAATATTTCCTTACGTCGGCATTATCCGAATCAAGTTATGGATCGAAATATAAATTTCCTCTCAGCCTATATTACAAGCTCCCCTTTTGAAAAATTATATAATACAACTTTCTTAAATACAATATGACTTAAAAATCATTTTTTTCCCATGTCATTATATATTCCATAAAACCAGAATCCTCATGTTTCTTTTCCTCTTTTATAGTAAAACCACAGTATTTATAAAAATTAACTGAAGATATATTTTTGATATAAACTTCTAATTCTAAATTTGAATATAAAGATTTACAATGATTTAGTAATTTCTTTCCTATTCCTTGACCTTGATACTCTTCCAGAACAAATAATGCACCGATAAATGAGCTATCTATAATACTTATAAAACCTTTAATTATATTCTCTTCTTTGCAAATAAAAGTTTTAGAAATAGGAAAGTATTCTTCTTTAACAATATTATAATTTTTGATCCAATATTCCTTTGGTATGAAACTATGAGTCTTAATATTAGTTTTTAACCAAATATCCATAACTTCTTCAATTTCAATTTTTTCTAATCGTTTAATCATATCCTTTATCCTTTCTTATACTCATAGATTACTTATAAAAACACGTTTCCATGTGAAATCCCTTATTTCACACAAATTATTCCTCACATATTGATGTAAATATTTAAAATTAATTTTCTTCAACATAAACAACGAAAATTACTCTAAAATAATACTTTCTAATGATTTTTTGATATCTTTAGTATATACACCACCATGGTAGCATACAATTTTATTTATTTCATAATTTAATAACTTTTTTATAGAACTTTTAGCACTAACAATATCTAAAGTGTACTGTGGATTTGCTATAGTTAATTTATCATCTTCTACTACTAATGCATCTCCAGCAATTAATACTTTGTCTTCCTTTATATAAATTGAAATATGCCCTGGCATATGTCCTGGAGTAGCAATTATTTCTACACCACCACAAAATGGAAAATAATCTTTATCCTTTAAACATATATCAACAGGAACATTTTCTATTCCTCCAATAAAATCCTGAAACTCTTTTGCACTTTTCTTCTCTTTTTCAGGAAGTTTATTATATATATACTCTGCTTGTTGTAATCTTAAGGATTTTTCTTTTCCACTAATATATTTTTCATCATCAATTGATGCAAGAATTTTAATATGTGGGTACTCTCTTTTAAATTCAGCTAAAGCACCCATATGATCAAAATCATGATGAGTTATAATTATTTTTGTTAATTTACTAATATCAATCCCATTATTTTTTGCAGTAGTTTTTATTAAAGTTAAAAAATTAGGGTATCCACAATCAATTAAAATATTTTCTTTTCCATCACTTAATACTACAGGGAAAATAACATTTTTATCTCCATTAAAATCAAATTTCACTTCTAAAACTGTTAATTTATTCATTTTTTATTCCTTCCTAAATTTTTATATATTATAATCTTTCCATAACTATATTAATCTTATTTTATATGCATACTCAAGTTCACAAATGTTTATATATTAAACTTGTTCATATATTTCAATTAAATGCCAAATAAAGATCGGTGTTCAATTCTCCTTGTTAAACACCGATCTTTATTTATATATTTTTTTGTTGCCTAATTATTCTTCTTATACTATGTTCAGTAAGATAATACTCTTGTGATAATTTTTTAATTGATATTCCTTTTTGATATTTATTAAAAATTTCTCTATTTCTTCTTTTTAAAGTATCTTTTGTACTAGTATTTTCTCCCCAAACTTTTTTATTTTCATATTTTATTGGTATATATAAATATCCACCTTCCACATATTCTTGAATCAATTTAAGAACATGTTCTGGAAGAAGATTCTGTGCGTTTTCATATTTCATATTTTTGCTCCTATCTACTTTATTATTCGTAAATATAGAAGCAAAGACCACACAAAATAAATTTAGTAAGACTTATCTAATAATAAGCTAGGCTCTGAACAAATACTTATGTTCTTATTCTGTGTAATCTTTGCACAGAGCCAAAATAGACAACATATTCCATCATATAATCCACTGATTTCGCCCCCATTTCTCCATTAAAAATATATCTTTATAAATTTTATTATAATATTAATATTACACTAACTACATTAATAATATTTGTCAAGAGAGCCAAAGTATAAATTATATTTCCTCATAAAATTCAATTAGTTTTTCTACTGGAATTTCTAAATTATTAATATTTTTATCACATGTATACACTTGAATTGGTAAATTATCTGATAAGTATCTTTTATTTTCTAAATGAATTATATTTTCATGGTTATAATTGTTTAATATAATCATTTTTACAGGTATATTTTTTTCTTTCATATGCTGTAAAATTAAAATTGTACTATTAATAGTACCCAAACCTGCATGTGAAACAACAATAGATGGTATTTTAAAGGCTTTCACAATATTTACGATTTTCTTTGCATCTTCCACTCTTACCATTTATAATTGTACATAAATCAAATTTATTCCCACATAGAGATTCTCTAATTTCATTAGCTGCTGTTGCAAGCTCTGTAGTATCTTCATCTAAGAGTTCTTCTACTTCTTCTTTTGTTAGTAAATATCCATTTAGAACTTTTTTCTTATATTTAATCATTTCTTTCTCTCCTTAAAATTGGATTGATTTTATTTGCAAATAATGCACTCATTATGTAGTTCTCCTTTAAATTTATTATATTTTACTTATAGATTATAAACCATATAAAAAAGTATTGTTAACTTAATTATTGTTTAAATTAACAATACTTTTTTATTATCTTTCCTATTTTTAATAACACACTTTTTCTATTTGAGAAAATTACATAATTCATTTTTAAATTTAATCTAGCAAATATACATAATAAGCTCTAACAATTCTTAATTTTACTAAATTAAATTTTTTTATAATTCTTCACAAAGACGTGAAGAAACAGTAGTGAAGCCAATGATGGCACCTCTACTTATAAAAAGTTTTTAATAGATTAAAATTTAGAACTTCTTAAAAAAATGAATTGTTTTATGAGTGCATTATTTATATTTACGGATCGAAAATTAAATCTATTTTGAGACAGCCTCTTTATATCTATTTAGTTTAATCCAAGGCGATTTTTAGCAGTTACTTTTCCATTTTCAAAGGTTACATTCATATTACTTCCATTAGGATTAGCCCATAAATATATTGATTTAATATTTCCATTAATTTCAGAAGCATACATTAACTTTCCATCACCTAATATATCTTTAACTTTACTATAGTCCATGCCTTTTTGAATTTTTGTATATTTTATTAAATTTACTTCTGCATTTTCTACTGAAAGCCCTGATTGAGCTTTTCCTATAACTTTACCATCTTTAGCAATAACATTCATATTAGTATTGTCATAATTATACCAAGTGTATATAACTGCCTTTACACCATCTATCTCAGATTCTTCTGACTCTCTATATTCACCTAAAATACTCTTTATATCTTCATAGTTTGAACCTATTTTTATATTATAAAACTTTTCATAGTCTACTTTTTTAACTTCATCTTTTTTAACTTCAGTTTTAGTAGAATTTTTAGTATCTAAAATATTCATACTTTTACTACTATTAGAGCCAGCTACTCCACATATAATTACTATAACAATAATCCAAAACCAAAATTTTTTATAAAATGGTTCTTTTGTTTTTTCTAACATTTAATCAACCTCTCTTATATAAATGGTTCAGATATTATTATATGAAATTTATCTTTTATGTGACACTATTTATTAAGAATCATCTCATTCATATTTTGACTATTGGTATAGTTTTCCTTATTATTTTATGCTATAATTTTTATGAAAACGAATACTAAATGAAGGGGGATTAATATAATGAAAATATCTGAAAGACTTACAAAATTAAGAGCATTAATGTCAAAAAAGAATATTGATATGTATATCGTACCTACTGCTGATTTCCATCAAAGTGAATATGTAGGTGAACACTTTAAAGCCAGAAAATATATAACTGGTTTTTCTGGTTCTGCAGGAACTGCTGTTATTACAAAAGACCATGCAGGACTTTGGACAGATGGAAGGTATTTCTTGCAAGCTGAAAATCAATTAAAAGGAACTACTGTAGAATTATTTAAAATGGGACAACCAGGCGTTCCAACCATAGAAGAATATATAACAAATACACTTCCTGACAAAGGTACTCTTGGATTTGATGGTCGTGTTATTTCTATGGGAGATGGACAAAGTTATGAAACAATATTAGCCCATAAAAATGCAAGTATCAATTATGACTGTGATTTAATTGATGATATATGGGAAGATCGTCCACCACTTTCTGAAGAACCAGCTTTTGAACTTGATATAAAATACACTGGAGAATCTACAGCTTCTAAATTAAAACGTGTTAGAGAAGCAATGACAGATGCCGGTGCAAATGTACATGTTATTACATCTTTAGATGATATTGCATGGGTTCTTAATATACGTGGAAATGATATTGAGTTTTTCCCACTAATTTTAAGTTATCTTATCATTACAATGGATGAAGTTCATCTATTTATAAATGAAGATAAACTAAGTGATGAAATTAAATCAAATCTTAAGGAAAATGGTGTATCATTCATACATCCATATAATGAAGTATATGAAGCAGTGAAAAAAATTGCCGCTTCTGACATTGTTTTAGTTGACCCAGATAGAATGAATTATGCATTATATAATAATATTCCAAAAGATGCTAAAAAAATAGAAAAACGAAATCCATCTGTTTTATTTAAAGCTATGAAAAACCCAATTGAAATTGAAAACATTAAAAAGGCTCAAATAAAAGATGGAGTAGCTCATACTAAATTTATGTACTGGCTTAAACATAATATAGGCAAAGAAGTAATCACAGAAATAAGTGCTTCTAATAAACTAGATGAATTCCGTGCAGAACAAGGCGGATTTATTCGTCCAAGTTTTGAACCTATTTCTTCATTTGGCGAACATGCTGCCATAGTACACTATGCTCCATCTCCTGAAACAGATGTAGAACTAAAAGAAGGTTCTTTATTCTTAACAGATACTGGTGCTGGCTTCTATGAAGGTTCTACAGATATTACAAGAACTTATGCATTAGGAGAAGTACCACAAATAATGAAAGATCACTTCACTCTAACTGTTAATAGTAACATGCATCTTGCTCATGCAAAATTCCTTTATGGTTGTAATGGTATGAATTTAGATATACTTGCACGTGCTCCATTCTGGAATAGAAACTTAAACTTCAATCATGGTACAGGACACGGTGTTGGATACTTAATGAACATTCATGAAGCACCGACTGGATTCAGATGGCAATATCGTCCAAACGAAACTCATCCTTTTGAAGAAGGAATGGTTATTACTGATGAACCTGGTATCTATATTGCAGGCTCACACGGTGTTCGTATTGAAAATGAACTTCTTGTATGCAAAGGCGAACAAAATGAATATGGCCAATTCATGTACTTTGAACCAATTAGCTATGTTCCTATAGATTTAGATGCAATAAATCCTGAACTTATGACAATAGAAGAAAAAGCTTGGTTAGATGAATATCATGAATCTGTATATAATAAAATTTCACCATACCTTACTGAAGATGAAAAGAACTGGTTAAAGGAGTATACCAGAAAAATTTCATAATCACAAATAATGGAAAGAAGGTATTTCACAATGTCTGAAAGCAAAACAAAACACCCTATTGGATTACGACTAGTAAATATCTCCATTGCATTACAAAGTTATGCAGGTTATGCAGTATTCTCAATATTAATACTATTTTTCACAGCTGATGTTAGCAAAAATGGACTTGGAATGATCTTAACAGGTATTGCTTTCTTAACTTTAATACTAAGCATATCAACATTGGGTGGTGTAACATACGGTACTAAACAAATGAACATACTTTTCATCATTGTGGCTTACTTTTTATTAACAGTAGGAGAACTTTGCCTATCTCCAATCGGAATGGCAATGTTCAATAAATTAGCTCCTGCAAAATACGGCTCCCTATCAATGGGTGCATGGTACTTAAGTTTCTTCTTTTCAAGCATAATTTCTGGGAAACTTGCAGGATTTACAGATACTCTAGGATATACCCAAATATTTGGCTTAATATCTGCCATTGTAATAATATTTGGTGTAATTCTAATTTTACTGCGAAATGGATTATTAAAACTAATATTTTTGGATGGATTTAACAATTAAGTCATCGTAGACAACACATTAAAAGAACAAAAAGAGAGTGTCTCAAAATAGTTTAATTCTATTTTGAAACACTCTTTTTATAATATAAATATAGTT
This sequence comes from Clostridium sporogenes, assembly GCA_019933195.1. Taxonomy (NCBI): domain Bacteria; kingdom Bacillati; phylum Bacillota; class Clostridia; order Eubacteriales; family Clostridiaceae; genus Clostridium; species Clostridium sporogenes. The sequence continues at coordinate 3,623,912 of CP082942.1, read as the reverse complement.
TTCTAGAAAATCTAAGTTTTAAAAAACACCTAAATTTAATACTTAATAGAGCACCAATCTTATATGTAAAAAATATATAAGATCACTTTTTATATTACAATATATATTATTATTCTTTCTCTTCCAATTCAATTAAAGTCATAATACTGTAGTTAGCTAAATCCATCAATGTATCCTTTATAGATTCATCTACTAGAGCATCTTTAGTACATAAACTTTGTAGCCTATTAACTTTATCTATAATTCTAGTTACTGCACTTATTATTCCTAATTTCTTATAAGTTTCTCCAAAACTGTCCCCGTAGTCATGATTCTTAACTTTATAAATTTTATTAAGTTCCTCACATATAGCCTTATGTTTACTTGCCTTATCCATGATTGTTACCTCCTAAAATTTTCTCATCCTTATAAATCCTATTTTCTCCATAGATTTAATTTGTATATCTATTATATTTCAATTAAGTTATATATGCACACTTCTCTTATGTATTATTCTTTTGTATACTAATGCATACTAAAAATTATATGTTTAAAATTTCATTTTATATGTTTTGCTATACGTATCACTATTTTTCTTAAAATATGACCATTATTTATATTTAATCTATATATCAAACTTCGAAAAATTTTATAACAAAAGTTTCATATCAATTTCAGTATATATGAAATTATCTTTAATAAATGGCTTTCTATGATCTTCATGGAATTCTAGATTATATCTAAGTTTATGGTTTGATTTTGTATACTCTAATCCATCAATGGTAATTGATTCTACCATAATTACTCCCTTTCCCATGAATCATTGCATTATTACACTATTACAGTTATTATGTAGAAATACTTGGTCTAATCCCCATACCTATTTAATTTAAACTTTTTATAAATAATATATAATTTAAACTATTTTTGGAATCCTTGTTATTATCTTAAAATTTCCGCCTTGATAAATATCGTGCATTATAAATTCTTCTAAAATCTTTGTAATCTCTTTTTCTTTTCTTTTATAATTTTTATAATAGTTATACTTGTTATAAAAATTAAATTAAATGTTAAATAAAATATACTGATATATTTATTGACTTTTGTAAAAATTATAAAGCTATCTAATATATTAACAATTATAGTAGCAGATATAAATACTATTATATATAAAATATTAGGGTTTATTTTTTTAAATATGCTGGATAGTGAATAATAGAAAAAATAATTCTGATTAGCTATAGTTTGAAATACTATACTAATCCATAAAAACATAAAAACAAGTTCAAAATTACTTATACCAGGTATATAAATTGTTTGTGCAAGAGATAAAGTAGGCCAATACAAATTTTTTGTTACATCTGGACCCATGTAATATATAGATATGAAGCTTAGCCATATATACACAATGACTACAATTAATGTGCTTTTAAAAAATGAGCTCTTTATCTTATTTTTATCCTTCATTAAAGGAACTATTAAAAAAATAACTTCTATACCTAAAAAAGAATATACAGTCTCTCTACTAGCTTTTAAAATATAGGAAAATGGAGTTCCCAATATAGGTTTAATATTTAGAATATCTCCTTTTTTTATTGCAATAAAAGTTATTAATATTAATGGAATAGCTAGATAAAAAATAATTTGATTTATTCTCCCTAAAGATTTTATGCCTTTAGAAGCAGCATATACTGAAATCAATAATATTGGAATAGATAATTTATATTGCTCTAAAAATGCTACTAAATGAACCCTTAATAAATTACTTATATCAGCAGTAGCAATAATTATATAAATAAAATATTGGAAAGTAAATACAAAAGAAAATATATTACCTAAAACTTTGCCAAAATAATTTTTGCTTATTTCCACTATATTTATATTGTAATAAGACTTATCTTTAAATATTAATACAGCACAAAGTAGTATATAAAAAGGATATAAACTTCCTATAACTACTCCAATCCAACCATCATTTTCAGCTATCTTAGTTAAATTAGCTGGAAGAGATAATATCCCTATTCCTATCATAGTTCCTACTATTATAGCTATAGCTTGATTTGTAGTTAATACATTATTATTTTCCATTACGGTTATCTCCTAAACTTCCCCACAAACTACCACTATTTATAGAAGATGGTGACTTTGTGTTTAATATATCTACGTTATATCTCTTAATATATAATTCGTATATATTTATTACATATTATTTGCAAATTTCCTAAATTTAATCCACTTTAATGAAGTAAGGAATACCTATACATTTTTATATATTTTAAAAATGTTCAAATTATAAGTCCAGTGTATCGAAAAGTTTTTGTAAAATATAGGTTTTGTTCTTCATTTCTTTAAATTGTGATATTAAATTATATTAAACATATTTAACTGGTTCATGATGTTTTCTAACCTATTACTTACCAGGTTCAAAATTTTTTTATCTTTTTCAAATCCTAAAAAAATGAATACTACAGTAAACTACTTCATAACCACAAAAAGAACTTTTACTGTTTATAAAATTTTCTCATCTTTATAAACCCTATTTTCTTTATATCTTTAATTTGTATACATATTATATTTCAATTAAGTTGTATATGTACACTCCTCTTATATATTATTCTTTTATATACTAAAAATTATATATATTAAAACTTCCAATTCATATGTTTTTCTATATGTATTACCATTTTTCTTAAAATACAACCATTATTTATACTTAACCTATACCTCAAAATTCGAAAACTTTTGTAACAAATTTATATTTCAAAAATATTTTAATAGTATGAAGATAAAGTGGAGGGATAGGCATGGAATACGAAATAAAAGATTGTATAGATGCTGGTAGTGAATACTGCCCTTGTCATTTAGCTGAAACAGGAGATTGTATATTATGTTCTCAGTTATCCGGCAAAAAATTTTGTGACTGTATAAACTGGAAGGGTGTTTGTATATATCAAGAATTTATGTGGAACGGGAAAAAAGCTAAAGAAGAGAGAGAAACTTACTTAGGAAAAATTCTAGAAAAAAACAACATAGAAGATAAGACCATAGTGTTAACCATAGCACTAAGCCATAGATTGTGCCAACAATTAGTTTATCCAGGCAGTTTTGTATTTTTAAGAAACAAAGATGATTTTGGTTTTTATGATGCTCCTATTTCTATTATGGATGCTAATACAGAAGAAAACATTATCAAAGTTGCTATTGAAATTAGGGGTGTAAAAACTAAAACCATAGCTGACTTAGATGAAAATGATGATATTTTAGTTAGAGGCCCTTTCTGGAATGGGGTTTTAGGCCTAAAAAATGTTTATAGAGCAAAAAATGGAACTAGTATTTTAATATCAAGGGGCATAGGTCAAGCCCCATTAGTACCTGTTATGAAAAAATTGAATTCTAATGGGAATAAAATAATAGCTATAATAGACAATTCCGGTTATGAAAATATATTAATAAAAGACTATTTAAAATTATATAATGCAGAAGTTATAGAATTAAACACTTTAAAAGCTGGGGAACTTACAGATGATTTAAAAAATAAATTAAAAGAAATCCTAGATAAAGAAGATATTAATATAATTCATTGCTCTTCTCAGGATATTATAATATATAAACTTGTAGAATTTCTAGATGATAAAGTTCCTATATCTAGCTCTAATAATGCAAAAATGTGTTGTGGTGAAGGTGTTTGTGGTACTTGTACTGTAAGATATAAGGGACATATAGTCAAAAGGTTATGTAAAATACAAACAGAACCTAAATATGTATTTAGAGAAAGAAGACTTATTTAAACTTTAGAAAACCCCAGACATTTTTTTGTCTGGGATCTTTTAAATAACTTAAGCATTAAAAATTAAATACTTTTCCTCTTTAGTATGCTAATAGTTAGTGATTCTGACTTAAGAATTTGTTGTACTCATTAAGTAATGTGTCTAATTGTTGACTTAATAGTACAAGATCCTCATCGATAAGCTGGGATTTTTCACTTATTAGCTGATTCATTAATGTTCTAGCTTCTTCTATTTTCTCTAATAATAACTGCTCTTTTGACATAGTATCCCTCCTTTCAATTTCAACTATATAAAATTGAAAGGATACTATGTAATAATTTAGTACAAAAAAATAACTATCTCAAAATAAAATTTATTTTGAGATAGTATTCTTAAATTTTTTATCTGAATTTATTTTAATAGAAAATCTAAAAATTCTACACCTTCCTTAGCTAGCACATCTACTTTATTTTGTAAAGTTTTCATAGTATCACAATCTTTTAAACCGCATCATATATCATTTCAGTGTTGTTATTCTCTATTAAAAGCTTTATTTCCTCCCATGCTTAATAATGAAAAATGAGATTACTTTCATGGCAATCAAATTTTAATTCATTTAGTTGCACATTACACCTATTCTATAGTTTTCATCTGGTTTAATATGGGTAATAATTTATTTTTAGCTTCACTGGGCGCCATATATTCAACTGCCTGAAATACAATATCTTCTGTTACAATTTCTACTTTATTATTAATAATCCAATTAGCTACCAAACTATTTATAGTTCCTTGGAAAAGTTTAGGTACTGCTTTTAAAATAACTTCATACATCCTCTTACTGTTACCTTCCCACTTAAGGTTATTTAAGATGTCTTCCATAAAAATCCTCCCTTAAACTTTTTACAATCTGTTAAGTTATATGAACATTGCTCTTCTCAACTTTAGAGAACATAATAAGTTTGCTTATAACTAAATATCCCCCATGAAAAGGAGAGAAAAACAATGAACAAAACAAGTATAAAATGTTCTCGTTGCCATTCTGACAAACTATGTAAATTCGGATTGGATAAGCAGGCTAATCAAAAATATCAATGTAAAAAATGCAAACGCCAGTTTGCACCTGACTCCGTCACTACTAAACCCAAAAGCAAATATCCAAGGTGTCCTAAATGTGGTAAAGCAACTTATCTTCATCATGAATATAATCACTATAATCCATATAAATGTGGCGACAAAAAGTGTAACCACATAATTGTTCAATATCACAACTTCAACATTAATATTGCTTCTAGCGAATCTGTATCAGGATCACTCTATATTAAGGGAATGAGATTTTCGCTACATACCATTTTAACTGCTCTAAGGTTGTATTTTTTAAATAACTCATCAGCAAGAGCAATTTCACATTTTTTATTAGTTTCATCCAATATAAAAATTTCACATGTTACTATAGCTAATTGGACTAATAAATTTGCTCCCTACTTTAAAGCCAAGGCTGACAAGTTTAAGACTAATTTAAATTTGCAATCTGACGATTGACATGCTGATGAAACGGTAGTTTTTATTAACGGTGAACGTTACTATTTATAGTTATCTATTGACTCTGAAACGCGATTTATTTTAGCATTTCATCTAACAAAATCACGTAGTGATGATTCTGTATTTACACTAATAAATCAAGCTAAACAATTTGGAAAACTCTCAAACTTTATAATTGATAGACTACCTTCGTAACCAAGCTGCAGCGAAGCTACTGAATGAGTGTAAACATGTGTCTGTTCCACCTAATATCTAACGACATAACTACTAACTTAATAGAGTCTTTTAATAAAACATTCAAAGCATTGTATAAAGCTAAAAAAGGTTTTAATTCTTTTGAAAAAGCGAATAATTTAATATCCTTATTTATCTTTCACTACAACTTTATTAGACCCCATGGCTCACTAAATAAACTAACTCCTGCTGAAGTAGCAGGGTTTCAAAGGAATAACTTAAATAAATTTTCCTGGTTTGTAGCTGCTTAATCCTTATTAATATCTTTGATTAACCTGCAAAAATCCACTTTATTGCAGGTTTCTTTGCCATACAATAAAATAATCGAACTTATATAGTTTTCAAAGGACGAGGAATTCTACGAAATATTAATCTCTTTTTTCATATCAACTTAACAGATTCCATTTATTCTCTAAATTCTCTTATCTATATATTTATTTAAACTTACTTATTAATATTATATTAGCCATTACATTAAGTTGACTCTGTAACATATAACATTAAACTTCCCTCTATTTTTTCACAAATAATTATTATAAAATTTTATTTAGAGAATTATTTAAATAATATTAATGCAAAACTATTATTATCTTTGCATAAAATAAAAAGCCTTATTTCTAAGACTTTAAAGTATCACTTTATTTATATAATTATTATATTTTAGGAATGATATTAACGCTTATTCAACTTCCATTCTATTTATATACCAACATCCGTATGCAATGCCTCCAATAAACATTACAAGAGCTATTATAACTTGACTTGGCATGATTGAGATATCCTTAATAATTTTATGATGATTACTTATTAGCATAAGATTAGATATTACTGGTAGTGGAAATGGTATGAATGCTCTTACCGTTGGTTCACTCAAAAATATAAAACTAGCTACAAGCTGAATACCAATATATATTACTGGAATAATAATCTTTTTACTTACAATTGCTAAAGATGCAGTTACAGTAATCATAAGCATCTGAAAGAAAAAGGATTTTAAAGTTATTATTAAATGTTTTATCATAACTGCTGTTGTAAGTGTATCTCTAAAAGATATATAATTCATTAGTGTAAGCATAAGAAATTCTACAATATATAATAATAGAGATATTAATATTGCAGAAATAATTTTACCCACAAATACCTTCCACCTTTTATGCTTATATGTTAACATAGATAGCATTGTATTATTATTAAACTCCCATATAAACATATATGCTATAAATATATTTATAGCTGCAAGAAAACCATAAGAAAATACCGTTAAATTTATCCAAGTAAATAAGTCATCTGCATTTTTCATAACTGCTGTGTTTAAAGTTACTGAACTAAATTGAATAACAATAAATACTCCAATAATTAATGGAATCCAAATTCTTTTAAACTTCTTTAGTTCACATATTACAATATTTAACATAATAGACCTCCTAATTAAAGATAATATCTGCCTTCTTAATAAATGTTAGCTTTTCTATAAAATAATACGCATCCCAAAATGCCTAGAACAAATATAGAAATCCCAATATATATATCAGTATTGCTTATTACCATATTTACTGGTATAGGAACCTCTAATATAGGTGTTCTAAGCTTTGCAACAGGTACTGCTGGTAAAATTGAAAATATATAATCACTATACTTGTTCCCTAAAAGATAATTTGCATTTCCTATTATTAGTGCTAAAGAATAAACTGATGAAATTATCGTACTTTTACCCATTAAAGCTACTAAAATTGCCATCGGTGCCAGAGACACTTGAAAAATAAATGAAATCATAAATATTTTAAAATGATTTATAAGAGGTGCTAAAGCTAAAGGTGCTTTTAAAAAAATAATTCCCTTTAAAACTATAAAAATGTAGCTCATTAAATAAATAATAGCTATAACTATTATGCTCATTAAAAATTTATTAATAAAAGCTCCGAATCTGCCATTAGGATAGGAAAATTCTATAGGTGCTGTTTTATACCTGAATTCTCTAATAAATATAATTCCAATAATGTTGGGGATCGCTAATGTAAAAAATATACTAAAAGCTATAAATTCAAATTTAGAAAAGTATCCATACCAATTTAAAGATGACAGCATATGTTTATTCATTGTGATAAATTGTAAACAAATTAAGCCCACTAATAAAATAGTAATATAATATCCCGTTTTTTTTAACTTTAAGAATTCACTATATAATCCATCAAGCACCTTGTCCACCTCCAGTAAGTCTTACAAAATAATCCTCAAGAGTATCATTCATAACATTAACTTCATAAACATCTATACCTTCTGAAATCATTTTTTTTGCAACATCATTTGACTTATCAAGCATTTCGTATATTCTTATTTTATTTGGTTCTGTTACTTCATAATCTTTAATATTCATTGAATTTTCTAAAATAGTTATTGCTTTTTTATCATTACTAACTTTTAAATTAATATAATGCCTATTCTTTTTTTCAAAACTCTTATAATCAATCTCCTCTAAAAGTTTTCCCTCATGAATAATACCAATCTTTGTTGCAAGTTGTTGTATTTCTCCAAGTATATGACTTGATACAAGTATTGTTATCTCTTTCTTTTTATTAAGTTCTAGCAAGGTTTCTCTCATTTCCTTAATTCCTACTGGATCAAGTCCATTAGTTGGCTCATCTAAGATAAGAAGTTCTGGCTTATGTAAAAGCGCCCTTGCAACTCCTAATCTTTGTTTCATACCTAAAGAATATTTCTTAACCTTTTTCTTTTTAATATCATAATTAGTAAGTCCAACAATTTCTAAAGCTTCATCCACATATTCCTTATTAGGAATTCCCATCAATCTTCTATGAATATCAAGATTCTCTCTTGCAGTTAAATTTGGATAAAAACCTGGTGTTTCAATTATTGCTCCTATTCGCCCAAAGACCTCTCTATCTCCCATCTTTTTTCCAAAGAGTTCGTATTCTCCTTTTGTTGGAGAAATAAGTCCCATAATCATTCTCAAAGTTGTTGTCTTTCCTGCACCATTTCTTCCTAAGAATCCATATATCTCTCCTTTTTTAATATTCATATTAATATTATCAACTACGGCTGTAGTACCATATTTTCTTGTAAGATTATAAGTTTGTAATATATTTTCCATTGTTTTTCCTCCATTTTAATAAATAGTTAAGGATTACCCCTCATCCATATTTATAGTAAGGGATAATCCTTAAATTCAAGCTACGTAATTATTACAAATTTATTAAATTAAATACTTTTTAGATATTTATTGAAAATTGTATAAAAAGCTATACAATAGTTTGTAATTTCACCTAATATTTTTAGCATGTTTAGTCACTTTTAGCTATTAGCCTTGGGAATATTTACTGTAAATATAGTTTTCTCATAGGGTATGCTTTGAGCAGTTATACTTCCATTCATATGCTGAGCCATATTCTTTACTATACTAAGCCCAAGACCGCTGCCTTGAAAACTTCTATTTCTAGACTTTTCCCCTGTATATAATCTATCAAAAATATAAGGGAGTTCATCTTTATGGATACCTTTTCCCTTATCCCATATGCTAAGATATACCCATTTATTATCTTTTTTTAGATCAATACCAATAACCTTCCCTTCATATCCATATTTTAAGCTATTTGAAATAAGATTAGTTATTATTCTATTCATATAGCTTGCATCTCCTAAAGCAAAAATTTCTTCATCACCTATGTTTATCTCAGGAATTATATCTTTTTCATTTATTTCATTCATAAAAGCAATTACATTATTTCTTACTGTTTCAGATATGTTAAATTTTTCAATATCTATCTCCACATCATTACATTCAAGCTTTGCCATTTGAAAAAATTCTTCCATAAGATCTTTTAGTGCAGTACCTCTTTCTTTAATAATATTTATATATTCTTCTCTTTTTTCTTCTGTAATAGAACTATCTGAAAGAAGGTCAACATATCCCATAAGAGCAGTAAGTGGAGTTCTTATATCATGAGAAATATTTGAAATCATTTTCTTGTGATGATCTTTATAATTTTTATTATCAATAGAAATACTTTGATATTTATCAAGAAAAGTATTAATTTCTTTAACAATTTCTTTCTTATTTCCGCTTAAATTATAAAACTTTATTCTTTCCCTTGAATTTTCTTCAAGAATATCTTTTAATTTTATAGCAATTTTTTTAGTTTTTATTTTTTCATTTAATAATAATGTAGACAATATTATTATAATAATTATTAACAACCAATTCATTATCTATCACCTATTAATTTATATCCTATTCCCCAAACAGTTTCTATAAGTTTAGGATTATTAGAATCATCCTCAATTTTACTTCTAAGTCTTCTCATATGCACTGTTACTGTATTATAATCTGATAAGAATTCCTCTCCCCATACACTGTCATATATCTGAACTTTAGTAAATACTCTGTTTGGATTTTCAAAGAAAAGTTTAAGAATTTTCATTTCCTTTGCAGTAAGAGTAAGTTCTTTTCCTCCTTTGGTAACTATATATTTATTCATATTAAATTTTACATCATCATACTGATATATTTTATCTTCATTGTTATTGCTAATTTCATTATAGTAAATAGCTCTTCTTATATTTGATTTAACTCTTGCTATAAGCTCTGGTATTGAAAATGGTTTTACAATATAATCATCCGCTCCCATACCAAGTCCTATTATTTTATCACTATCTTCTCCCTTTGCAGAAAGTATTATAATTGGGACTTTGCTTTTTTCTCTAATTCTTCTCATTGACTCAATACCATCCATAACAGGCATCATAATATCCATGATTACCATATGGTACTCTTCACCTTGAAATTTTTCCACAGCTTCAAGTCCATGAAAAGCTTGTACCGCATCATATCCTTCCTTTATTAATGATTCCTTTATCATATTATTTATATTAACATCATCTTCTACAATTAACATCTTTAGCTTTTCCATAAAATCACCTTGTATAAGTAAACCTCTATTAAAAATTTATTATACATTTCCCTTTCATAATATTTTTATAATTATTTATACAAATCACTTATATATACAAATAATCACAAAATCCTATTACAATTATATAAAATAGTAAAATATTTTTCCACAAATTCTACTAATCTTAAATTATTATTTCTCCTCATATAATAGCAGTTATATCATTACTATTATCAATCTTTTATAAAAATTATTTGTTTCAACCATTATAAATTTTTCATTTATATTTTACAAAAATAGGATTCCATAATCATCACGAAAAAGTATGCTAACTTAGTCATTTAGCATACTTTTTTATTAATTATTAATATAATTTATAACATCCTTGATTACTATCTAAAATAAAGAAATAAAATGTCAAGCTTAAATCTCTTTCTAGAATAATCTTCACCATAAGTATTTATTAAAAATAGATCCTATTATTTAAACAACTTTAAATAATCACCATACCCTTCTTGTTGAAGCTTATATTTAGGGATAAATTTAAGTGAAGCTGAATTAATACAATATCTTAGTCCACCTAATTCTTCTGGCCCATCAGAAAATACATGACCCAAATGTGAATCAGAATTTTTACTTCTTACTTCACTCCTAATCATTCCATAACTTTTGTCAATAGATTCTTTTACTACTTTTTCATCTATAGGTTTGCTAAATGCAGGCCATCCGCAAGAAGAATAAAACTTATCTTTTGAAGTAAATAATGGTTCTCCAGTTGTTATATCTACATAAATCCCTTCTTTATTCAAATCCCAATAATCATTTTTGTATGGTGCTTCTGTTCCATTTTCTTGAGTAACATTATACTGCTCTGATGTTAATATCTTTTTCAATTCTTCTTTAGATTTTTTACTATAATTTTTATCCATATTTTATCTTTAATGAGAAACCGTATGGCAAGTACCAAGTCCTCACTAAATCCTCCTTAATTTTTAATATCCTTTTACTTAAGATTTTGAGTTGTTTTTGTATAAAATATACTAAACATCAAATCTTAAATTCTTAAACATATACCATTCTTATTTCTCTATATTTATTTTTAATATCTATTAAATAAATATTCATAATTAAATATAAATAATTAAATTACACTAAAGTAAACTATTTATGTACTATTTTCAAACAAAAACTATCAATATATAGTATTTAATCAATTTCTAATACTCCTGCACATGAGAAAATTTGTGTATATTTAAAATTTATATCTTTATTATATAATAAAGGTTCAATTTTTTCTGCCACCATATATGTTTCATCATTGTGCCAAATATTTATATTTATATTCCTGCATTTAAGTAAATCAACTTCTTTTTTAAATTCAACATCAGCAATTATTATTTTACCTGCCTTATTTAGTAATTTCTTTAATTTATATAATATATCCACTTTTATTATAATTATCTAAATGATGAATTGCATAAGAAGATATAATATAATCGAATCTTTTATTTTCTAATTCTATTGGTATACCCTGATTAAAGCCCCATTGTATAAAGGTTCCTTTAGGCATTTTCTTATATGCAATATCAATCATACTTTCTGAAAAATCTATTCCATAAATATTAGCACCATTATCATATAACTTATTAGTCAATACTCCAGTACCGAAACCCATATCTAATATATTACCGGATTTTTTATTAATAACTAAATTATAAACATAATTTGACACATCATAATAACCATCAAATGGATACTGTTTTGAACTTTCTTTAACAGTCTTATCATATTCTTTTGACCATAAATTAAATCCATTTTTATCTAACAACTTATCTCCCCCAATAATTAAAACAATTAACGCTATATGTTATTTTTAAGTGAAATTAAATTTTAAAGTCTCCTTTACTTTTTATTTCATTTATTATATTTTCAATACTTTCTACTGTAGCAAATCTGTTATTAAATATATTAAAGTTATAGAATTTATACAAATCTTCTGCTGATATATTGCCATTATCAAATGTTGTATTTGTTTTTTCTGGAATTATCACCTTAAATCCATACTCAAAGGCAACTTTACAAGTAGAATCTATACAATATTCCGTTTGCATTCCAGTAATTATTAATTGATTTATGTTTTTATTATCTAAGTATTCTTTTAAATTTGTAGACTTAAAAGCAGAGTTATATCTTTTACTTATTATTTTTTCATTTCCATTAGGAATTATATCTTTATAAATTTTCCATCCATCTGTATGTGGTTCTAGTTCGCTTCCTAATTCACCATTATGTTGGATATAAATTATGTGTATATTATTCTTTCTACATACTTCTATTAAAGCCTTTATATTATTTATAACTTCTTCTATTACAAAAGGTTTGGCTGATACTAATGCATTTTGAACATCTACAACTAAAAGTGCTGTATCTTTCATTTATTTATCCTCTCCTTAAACTACTATAAATACTATATTATAAATTTCACTACATTACTTTATATAAAAAAATTACTCACATATAAATATATTACCCTCATAATAAAACACTTAATGTATACTTTTTTGAAAGCAATTTTAAAATTATATTCTCAACAAAAATTATATAAGTATATATCACTTTTTAAATCCCTATTATTATTGATATATACCATATATGAATGAAGTCACTTACATATATATCCACTTTTATTATAATTCCACAAAACATAGCTTGTCAATTAATCCAAAAGTGGTAAGTATCTAAAATTAATCAGACTTAATTTTTACTATTGACATATATAGATTGTCGATATATACTGGTAACAAATATATAGATTACCAATATATGAAAGAGGTGATTAAGATGTCTACTGACAAAAATTTATATTCTGGAAACATGACTATGCTTATATTAAAATTACTAGAAAAAAAAGATATGTATGGTTATGAAATGATTGAAACTTTAAGAACTAATTCTAATGACATGTTTGAACTTAAAGCAGGTACATTGTATCCTTTGTTACACACTTTAGTAAAACAGCTCTATTTAAATTGTTATGAAAAAGAAGTTAATGGAAAGGTTCGTAAGTATTATTCTTTAACACTACAAGGAAGAAAATTATTACAAGATAAAACTTCTATATGGCAAAAATATGTTAAAACCATGGCGTCAGTGCTAGAACTAGAGGTGGATTAATATGAAAGAAAATGAATATTTACGTATATTATCTAAAAATATATCTAACAAAAAAATGAGAAAGGAGATTTGTATGGAAATGAAAGATCATATTACTGACCAAAAGGAAGCCTATATTAAAATGGGATATTCTAATGAAGATGCAGAAAAAGCTGCTGTTAAAGATATGGGAGATCCTAAAACTGCAGGTATGATGTTAGACTCTGTACACCCTCCAACTATCGATTGGATTCAAATTATTGCATTAATTTTAATAACTCTATCATTACAAGTATTAAAACACATGTCAGAATTGGCTGGCTCAAATTTTGCAGCTATTGCACCAATTGATATAATAAGAATTCTAGGTATAATTTTATTAGTATACGGTGTAATATGGATAAGAATTGAAAAATATTCAGACTTACCATTCTTTTATGGAAAAAGTCAACATGGTGGGTCTAATGCTAATGGTGTATTTGTATGCTCATTAGGAATTGTAATGATATCTCACTCTTTATTGCAAACTATAATATTAATATGTATTTTTGCTACCATAATAGCTGTTGAACGAGCTATCATTGAATCTAAGAGAATAAAAAAAGAGCAAAAATTTCTTTATCAACAAGGTGTAGCCTCCGAGAATTTTAACTATAAAGGTAAAGGTTTATTTGAAAATACTGTGCAAAGAGTTTACTCAAAAAATGAATCAATAAAAAAAGGTGATCCAATTATGATAATGTCCTTAGATGGATTTAATCTAATTGTTAAAAAGACTAAATCTTGATAATAACAAATAGTAATATAAAAAAAGACTATAAATTAAAATGAGGAGATTTCTATAATAAAATAGTAAATCATAGAAATCTCTCTCTTTATTAAAATTAAATATCTTCACATTTAAATATTAAATTATACATTTATCTATCTATTTTTATATTTTTCATTTAGTAAAAGTAAATATAAAACTAAATTACAAGAATATATGATTATTGTATCACCTTATATTTCATAATCTGTAATTACTCCATATTCTTTAACTCTGTTGATGAATTCTCCAACTTTTAAATATTCAAAATGGCTTTGATGTAAATTTATTTATAATTCTACAATAGTTCCAGTACTAAAATATTCTATTCCATTACCTAATGTTTTTTTCAGTATTTTATAAGCTGGTTCTCCAGTACAATGACAAGTATAAATATGTTCTACTCCTAACTGAGCTAACCTATTTCCAAGGCCCTCTACTTCTTCAGCCTTAATTCTCATAGATCTAGTACCGGTAATTCCCATCAAATGAAATCCTCCAACAACTGCCAATACTTTCTTTCCTTCAAAAATATCCTTTACCTCTTCTACAATAGTATCTATACCTGCATGAGAACAACTATTTAAAATTACTAAACCATCATCAGTATCAAATACTAAACTTTGTTCATGATAAAAGTTATCAGGTTTCAGACCATTCTCCGTCATACGATACATATGGGCCTTTTTGCCCTTAGTTTCTAAATTATCAGCTTTATGGGATATAAGCCAAACCCCTTCATCAATTTTATAATCTTTATCTACATAAATAAACCTATCTTCATACTTATTTAAAATACCTTTTGGAATACCAATATAGCGTTTAAATGGACCTATTTTACCATAACATAATTCTTTAGCTTCTTCTCTAATATACACATTGGCTTTTTTATTTATATGAAAAAATCCATTATAACCACCAGAATGATCATAGTGACCATGTGAAAGAATTGCAGCATCTACCATACTCAAATCTATACCTAACTTAAGAGCATTATCAATAAAAGAATCAGATGCTCCTGTATCTAAAAGATATCTCTTCCCATTATATTTAATATAAATAGCTAGTCCATGTTCTCCTATTAGTTCAGAGTTAGATTTATTCTCTATAAGTGCAATTAGCTTCATAAATATAGTCCCCTTTTGTAATATATAAGTAACTTTATTTAGTGTAATTTCATAATTTTATTACACCTTATTGTAACATAGCTACTAAATTTTTTCGAGTTACAGTTAATCTTTATGCCATAGATGATATTTTTTCCAAAACATAATAAGTTATTTTTGTATTACTTAACTTATTTTTTAATTTGTTTTTCTAACTCTTCTATTTTAAATATAATTTTTTAACACTTCTTCATCTAAAATTATAATATTTCTTTTTCCTGCTATTTTTATTAATTTTTCATCTTCAAACTTCTTTAATTTTCTACTTATAGTTTCCCTTGTTACTCCAATATAATTGGCCATATCTTCCCTTGATAGTGGTAATTTTATAGATATATTCTTTTCTATTATCTCTCCATACCTTTCCATTAAATCTATTAATAAATAAGCCAATCTTGAATCAACATCATTAGTTGCAAGATTCTGCACAAGATTTTCTATTTTTGATACTCTTTCTCCTACAGTTTCTAACACTTTTATTCCTATCTCTGGTTTTCTCATAATTATATCCTTCATTTCATCTTTAGTAAGAGTACATATCTTAGAATTTACTATTGCTTTAGAGTTAAATCCATATTTAGAAGGTTTTATTAGGTCTAATTCTCCAAAAAATTCGCCTTCTGAAAGGACATGTAATATTTGCTCCTTGCCATCTTTGGTATACTTATATAATTTTATATTTCCTTCATTTATAAAATAAAGTGTATTTGCCATATTTCCTTCTGTAAAAATAATATCTCCCCTATTATATTCCTTATGATTAATAGTTTTTACAACCTCTAGTAATTCTTCATCATTTAAATTTTGAAATATTGAAACCTTACTTGCACAAAGTTTTCCTCTACAATTATTACAGCAATTTCTACAATGATTATTCATAATATCACCATCTCTTTTATTTATATATTTTCTTATATTAATAACTTAAAAACTTATATAATAATTAATATAATGATAAACAGTAACCAAGAGCATATATACTCTTGATTACTGTAAATGTATAAAGCTTTTAATTATTATAAAATTGATATACATAATTTTAGATATTTATTATGACTTTACTATTAATTTTCCAAAACTTATGCATTTATCTTCATTTTCTCCTTCTGGATATTCTTGCACTGTTAAACCTTCGCTTATTAGTATAGCTCCAAATGACTCCATTTTCTCTTCCCATTCTGTCATCCATTCACCATTACCCCATCCCCATGAACCAAAGAGTGCAACCTTTTTTTCTTGTATATTTCCTTCTAATGATTTAATAAAAGGCTCCATTTCACTTTCTTCTAATTCTTCTGCTCCAGATGCTGGGCATCCAAAAATAAGTATTTTTTCATTTTTTATATCATTAAGTGACACTGATGATACTTCTATTAATTCAGCTTTTTCACCTTCTGATTCTATTCCTTCTAATATCAAGTTTGCCATCTTCTCTGTATTTCCTGTTTGACTCCAATAAATAATTTTCATATGAATTCCTCCTAAATTTTATTATCTACTTCTAAAATTTATTACAGTTGACTTAAGTCGAGACATAGACTCAATTGAATATCTTACTCCTTGAACTCCTATACCAGAAGATTTTACTCCAAGGAATGGAAAATGATCTGGCCCTCTCTCTGTCTTATTATTTATTTGAATTGTTCCTACTTCTAGCTTGTCTGATAAATAAAAAGCATCATTGATGCTTTCTGTAAACACTGCACTTTGAAGTCCATATTCTGATTTATTAGCTATTTCTATAGCTTCATCTTTATTCTTTACTCTTAAAATTGGAATTACTGGTCCAAATGGTTCTTCCCATGCAAGTCGCATATCTGTTGTAACATTGTCAAAAAGTGTTGGATAAATTAAATTACCATCCCTTTTTCCTCCTACAACTAAATCTGCTCCTTTTTCTTTTGCTTCTTCTATTAATTCATAAACAAAATCTGCAGCTTTAGAATTAATAAGAGGTACAACATCTGCATCTTTTTCCAAAGGATTTCCTATAGTAAGCTTTTTTATCTTTTCTTTAATTTTTTCTACTAATTTATCTGCTATTTTATCTACTACTAAAATCCTCTTTACTGCTGTGCATCTTTGACCTGAATATGAATATCCACCTGAAACAATGTTACTTGCTGCCAATTCTAAATCGGCATCTTCTAAAACTATAGCTGCATCCTTACCTCCTAATTCCATTAAAAGAGGTACTCCACTAGTTATCTTAGAAATTCTTCTTCCTATCTCTGTACTACCAGTAAAGTTTATAAAATCTATTTCTTTATGAGTAGTAAGATAATCTCCAATTTCACTTCCCTTACCTGTAACTGTATTTAATACTCCAGCTGGAACTCCTGCTTCTTCAAATATTCTAGCTAAGTATAGTCCACTTAAACTTCCTTGTGTAGCAGGTTTTAATATAATTGAATTTCCCGCCATTAATCCTGGTGCTATTTTAGAAGCTGATAAATTTATTGGATAATTGAAAGGAGATATTGCAAGTACAACACCTAATGGTTCCCTCTTTACAATTGCTACTTTATTATTCTTAAATCCTGGGAAACTATCTCCTGGAATACTCTTACCAAATAAATTTTTAGCTGTATCTGCTGTAAACTTTATAAAGTCTGCTGTTCTTGAAATTTCTGATCTACAACTTTTTCTATCCTTAGCAATTTCCATCATCATAATTTTTGATAACTCATCTATATTTCTTAGTAAAATGTCTGCTGACTTATATAATATTTCTGCTCTCTCATTTATTGTTACATCTCTCCACATATTTTGAGCCTTTTTAGCAGTTTGTACTGCACTATCTACTTCTTCTTTTGTCATAGCTGGAACTCTACCTAATAATGAATTATCTAAGGGTGACTTTATATCTATAAAATTTCCACTTATACTATTAACCCATTCTCCATTTATTAAATTTTTAAAACCCTTGTTTTTATCCTTTATACAATTAAACATAATGTATTGCCTCCTTAATTATTTGCATTTTACTTTTTTGTTATATCTTCTCCTGATTTAAACATTTCAAAGTTTATATACTCCTTTTCAATTCCCATTGATACTAAATTATGATAAATATCCTTCATAAATAGTACTGGTCCACAAAAATAAAAATCTCCATCCTTTGGTAAATTATCTATCATCCATTCCTTTGATATTCTACCTTTTGTATAAAAACTTTTTATCAAATCATCCGTTTCATAGGGACGTGTATAAAATATATTACTTTTAAAATTATTACTTTTACATAACTTTTCTATTTCTTCTTTAAAGCTATGATTCTTTGAATTCGGTATACTATAAACAAAATGTATTTTTTTACTAGTATTTATTGCTTGGTGAGCCATTGCAATCATTGGTGTTATTCCAATTCCTCCTCCTATTAAAACTAATGGCTTTTCATTATTTTTTAATATAAACTTTCCAATTGGTACAGTTATTTGAATAACATCCCCTATCTTTATCTCATCATATAATTTTTTACTTAAAGACCCGTTTTCTTCTCTCTTTACACTTATCCTATAAAATTCTTTATTAGAATTTATAGACAATGTATATTCTCTAGGTTTTGTATAAGTATTATCCTTATTTCTAATTCTAATGGCTATAAATTGCCCTGCTATAAAATCAGGGAGTTCGCTTCCATCTAATAACTTCAAATATAATGATGTAACTCTTTCACTTTCTTTAACTTTATTAAATACTATACAATCTTTAAAACCTCTCCATGTATTACGTAAATTCAGCTTATTATGTATCATTGAATTCCTCCTTTTTCTTTAGGTTTTTATCTTGAAGTTTATGTTTCTTGAATTGCTTTGCTTTGACTTATCCAATAACTCCCCACTGTAATGCCCCTATATTCTGTAAAATGAAAATAAAGAGCAAGTTACATTCCTAGATAATCATCTTTTTAAGCTTTAGTGTGAATAAAAACTTCTCCTAAATCCAAGAACTCTATTTATGTACTTATTATATATTCATAGAAATGAATGCAATATGATTCAAATCACATTTTAAAAAACTATCTAGAATATATAAAAATAAATCCTAACTACAATTAAGTAGTTAGGATTCACTGGGTAGTTTATATTCAAAACATTTATATTCAAAACATTCATATTATAAAATGCTAAATAATATTATCTCCCATATTACTTACCATTTTTAACTTCTGATTTTTTATTTTATTTATATTATAGTAAACTTTTTCTATATCTATATTAGTAAATGTTCCATCTTTATATACTATATTTCCATCTATTATAGTAAGACATATATCATCAGATTGTGCAGAATAAATTAAATTAGCCAAAACATCATGTATAGGTTGCATATGAGGTTTATCAAAATCATAAATTACAATATCTGCCCTATTTCCTACTTTTATTGATCCGCAGTCCTTCCTACCTTGAGCCTTAGCACCATTTAAAGAAGAAATTTTCATAATTTCTTTTGTGCTTAAAAATAATGGGTCTTTATTAACCCCTTTATGTAATAAAGCTGCAAGATTAACCTCTTCTATCATATTTAGATTATTATTACTTGCTGCACCATCTGTTCCAATAGTCACATTTATTCCATGCTTTAACATTGATTTTAAAGGAGCTATCCCACTTCCTAGTTTTAAATTACTACTTGGACAATGAGCTATTGTAACGTTATTTTCTTTTAGTATAGAAAAATCATCATCTTCAAGATGTACACAATGAGCTGCTATTGTATTACTTTTAAATGTTCCACAATTTAAAAAATATTCTACTGGAGTTACTCCAAATCTTTTTTTACATTCTTTTATTTCCAATTCTGTTTCAGATAAATGGATATGCATATTCATATTTGTGCTATTACAGTATTCAGAAATTTTTCTAACTGAATCCTCAGAAGAAGTATAGACAGCATGAATTGAAACATCAGCTTTTATCCTATCAGTATCAGTATTTTTTATATAATCATTTAATATTTTTGTTTGTTTATAAGCATTCCCTTTAAAATAATCTTGGTTTTCCGGAGTATCAACATAGCCATAAGATAAATTAGCTTTGATTCCTGTTTCATAAACAGCTTTTAATATTCCTTCTAAATTAAAATACATATCATTAAAGGATACTACTCCACTTTTAATCATTTCCGAAATTCCTAATAATGATCCATAATAACAATCTTCATCTGTAAAAAAGGACTCAAATGGCCATATTTTTTCACTTAACCACCTATTAAGTGGTAAACCTTCTCCATATCCTCTAACCAAAGTCATTGGTACATGGCAATGCATATTAAATAATCCTGGAACAGCAACTTTATTTTTCCCATCATAAATATGACCTGTATAATTTTGAGGTATATCTTTACCTATATAACTTATTATATTTTCTTCTATAACTATATTAGTATCTTTTATAACATTATGATTTTCATCTATTAATGTAATATTTTTAATTAACACAAAATCTCCTCCTATCTTATTAATATTTTTATAAAACTATACGACTTCTTAATCCTCTACAAAAAAACATAATAGCTGATCATAATTTAACTCTTTTAATAGAATTAACTTATAATCAACTATTATGGTAGTTGGTAGAGACGTTCAACCAATTATGAACTTATATAAGTTATGTTTTTAATTATATAAAAATTTAACTTAATTATATACACTATATAACTATTTTTCAATAGGAGAGATTTTGTATCTCACCATTTGTTCAGCAAATTATATAATATATTTATGAATTAACTACTATAATAATATATTTTAATCATACTTAACAATAAAAGGTATCCATATTTAATTAAAATGCAGATTTAAATATTTCTATTATATTTTGTTTGTTTCCTTTTCTCGGGTTACTGAAAGCATTACCATCTTTTAATGCCATTTCAGCCATATATTCAATATCTTCTTCTTTTACTCCCATGTCTTTTAAACTAGTTGGGATTCCAAGATCCTTTGAAAGTTTGAACATAGCATCTACAGCTTTTTCAGCTGCTTCCATTACTGATAATCCTTCTACACATTCTCCCATGAATTCAGCTATATCAGCGAATTTCTTTGGATTTGAAATTAAGTTGTATCTTTCAACGTGTGGTAATAACATAGCATTAGCTACTCCGTGTGGCATATCGTATAATCCACCTAATTGATGAGCCATAGCATGTACATAACCTAAGTTAGCATTATTAAATGCCATTCCTGCAAGTACTGAAGCATAAGCCATGTTTTCTCTCGCTTCTAAATTTTCTCCTAATGCAACTGCTTGACGTAAGTTGCTTGCTATTAATTTAATAGCTTGTATAGCTGCTGCATCTGTTACAGGATTTGCATCCTTTGAAACATATGCTTCTACTGCATGTGTTAAAGCGTCCATTCCTGTTGCTGCAGTTAATCCAGCAGGTTTTTTAACCATAAGTACTGGGTCATTGATTGATACAAGTGGTAGGTTTCTCCAGCTAACTATAACAAATTTGATTTTTGTTGTTGTATTAGTTATAACACAGTGTCTTGTAACTTCACTTCCTGTTCCAGCTGTAGTGTTTACTGCAACGATTGGAGGAAGTGGATTTGTTAAAGTTTCTATTCCTGCATAGTCATAAAGATCTCCTTCATGAGTTGCAGCTATACCGATACCTTTACCACAATCGTGTGAACTTCCGCCGCCTATTGTAACTATCATATCACAGTTTTCTTTTTTGAATATTTCTAAACCTTCTTTAACATTTGTATCTTTTGGATTTGGTTCTACTCCATCATAATATGCAACATCTATTCCAGCTTCAGTTAAATACTTAACAGTTAATTCAACCGCTCCGCCTTCCATGCTTTTTAAAAATTTGTCTGTAACTATTAGAGCTTTTTTTCCACCTAATATTTTACATCTTTCTCCTACTACTGATATAGATCCTGCTCCCATAAAGTTTACAGAAGGTACTAAATAATCATACATTCTCATTTGTTTTTCCTCCTAATTTTATCAAAATGTTTGTTTATATCTATTTACATGCTTCTAAAGCATATTTAGCTATTTCCATGTCTTCTTCAACTGTTCCACCACTAACGCCTACTGCGCCTATTATTTCTCCATCTACAACTATTGGAAAACCACCACCAAAAGTAGCTATTCTACAGTTATTACTTAATTGTAATCCATATAAACTTGCTCCTGGTTGTATGTTTGGAGTTACCTCATTTGTTGGAATTTTTAATGCTAATGCTGTAAATGCCTTGTTTGTTGCTATATCAATACTTGTAATAAAAGCATTTTCCATTCTATGAAGTAACATTAAATTTCCACCTGCATCTACTGCTGTAAATACAACAGGTACATTCATTTCTGATGCTTTTTTTTCTGCAGCCTCAGCCATTTTTTTAACTGATTCTAAACTTATTTGTTTTATAGTATTAACCTTCATTTAAATTTCTCCTTTCAAACTAATATTTCTTAATTTATTTATTTTTCTGCTTCAACCCTTGCCATACTAAAAAGTGAATCTGAAAGCCTATTTACATATTGTCTGATTTCTTCTCTTATAGTAACTTCTCTGCTTAGCTTAACTATAATTCTTTCTGTCCTTCTAACTACTGTTCTAGCTACATGTAAATAAGCAGATGCAGTTGTATCTCCAGGGATTATAAACTCCTTTTGAGGACCAACTATCAACATATACCTATCTATCAATTCTTCTAAAAACTTGATATCTTCTAAAGATATTTTATTTACAAGCATTTCTCTACCTTTTTCATCACTTGCAAATTCGGCACCAAGTACAAATATTTTCTTTTGTACTATTCTTAGATTTTCTTTTATTTCTTTATCTTTTATAAGTGAGTATGCCACACCTATATTGGAATTTGCTTCGTCTAAGGTTCCATATATCTCTACTAATAAATCATCTTTCGCTACTCTACTTCCACCAAAAAGTCCTGTTTCACCTTTATCTCCAGTTCTAGTATATATTTTAAACATACGCTCACTTCCTTTAATCCTTATACTTCTTTAAAGGAACTCCTTTAACTATTCTAGCTGCATTAGAGCCTAAATTTCTTAATATATAAACATCTCTTTCTAGATCAACATCAAATAATGTTTCTCCAAAATTAAGTTTACTGTGTGTAATAACTAATCTATTATCATTTCCTATTCCGATACCTATACCAAGTTTTGAATCTTGTGCTGCTTTGTATGCTAATTTTTCTGCTGATTTTTCATCTTTAATATCTACACGACAGGGAATATTTTCTTCCTCTATTCCCCATAGTAATTCATCAAAATCTACAACATTTTTTATATCTTTATTTTTATAAATGACTATAGCTGGTTTATCTAAATAATGATTAATCATATATTATCACCCTTGTTGTATGATAGTATAAGACCTGTAGCTACAGCGTTTCTTGGTCCTTCAATTCCTCTAATATTTCCTCTTCCTGCTACTATTTTATATTGAGCTAATGCATCTGTAACAAGTTGCGGCACTTCAAAATCTAAAGATGATCCTCCAACTAAAACTACATAATCAATATCTCTTATATTATTAGTAGGAGAAACTAAAGTTAAAGCTCTTATACAATTTGTAACAAATACTTTTGACTTCGCTGCTTTTCTAATAATCTTTATTTTTTCAAAAGAGCTTTCTCCATATATAGGAATCATATTTCCCTCTTTTAAAATAACTACCCTTGCAAATATTTCTGGATCTAAAGGTTTATCAAAGAATTCTACTGTACCATCTTCATGTCTTATATGGAATAAACTTTCTACCTTAGCTAATGGATATTTTTTTATATCTTCTGCTAAAGCAAATTCTTCTAATCCAAGTTCAGATTGAATTAGCATAGTAACCATGTTACCTGCACCTGCTAAATGTATGGAAGTAATCTTACCATTTTTGTCTATTATTGACGCATCTGTTGATCCTGCTCCCATGTCAAGAATAGCAAGAGGTGTATTACTTCCAGGTGTAGTTAATGCTCCTCTTATAGCCATGTCAGCCTCAACTCCACCAACTTCTACTTGTATATTCATTTCCTCTTCTAATTCATCAGCTATTCTTTGCATCTGCAATTTATCAGCTTTAACCATTGCTGCAATTCCTACTGCATTTTCCATAGAAAATTCTTCTGCTAATCCACCTTTAACTTTCTGTGGAATAAATGTATCTACTGCTAGCAGGTCTTGAATCTTTATATCCGCTATTTTTTGTGCAGTAAGTTTAGACATTACCTGCCTTACTTTTTCAAGCATTCCTCCTGCATTAGTTCCTGGTTCTCCATTTATATCCTCAATAGGAGCACACAGATTTATAGCTTCCATAATGCTTTCTGCTCCATCTTCTACATCTACAGATTCTTTTCTTTTTAAACCATTTATATTAATTTTTCCTGCTGGAATTCTTTTTTCTTGTACATCTCCCTTAGGAGTTTTTATTACTACTGCAGATCTATTTCCAATTAACGCTCTAGATATTGGAACTACAGATTTAGTTTCTTCCGAACTTAAACTAAAAACTGTTGCAATGCCATAAGGATTAGATAGTACTTCTACCACACCTCCAGGTGGGGCAACTTCTACAGCGGCTCTCATATTTAAAGGAACTTTTTCTAAAAGCATAACCTCATCTACTATAGGGATTACCTTTTTTAATCTATTATTTATTAGAACACCATCATCTTTTTGAAGTATAGCTCCAGTTATAGGAATTCCTGAATCCATTGCAAAATTTATTCTTGCTGCTGCTTCCAAAAAGTTCATACTCCCTAAAACTACTGCAATAAAAGCTTCATCTTTTTTTAATTCTTTTGCATCTATGTTTTCCAAATCTTCTATTTTAATTGTAGTTCCTACACCTAAGCCTATGCCCCCTGGTGTGGACGGATTATGTCCTATCATTGTAGACTCTGTTATAATAGTTTCAGTTATAGTTTCCATGGCTACATCTCCAATAACTGGAGCTGCTTCATTTATTCTCAAAAGATCTAAGTCTTCTATAATCATTGAAACTTTACCTAGTGCCTTTTTAAGTGAATCTATTACACCATCTATATTGCTTTTGGTTCCCTTTATTCCCGTAGTTTTTACTATACCACTAGATAAAAATTCTATTTTCCCATCATCATAAACTTTAGCTAGAGCCACTTCAGTGGTTGCATTACCTATATCTGCTCCTGCAACAAATTTCATCTTAATCCTCCTAGTTTATATAACAGTTAACTATCTTTTCTTAACTTATTTCTTTTTTCATATACTTTTGCTGCTTCTCTTACAAATTCAGCATTAACTTTTGCACTATATTCATTTTCTAACTCTTTTGCAATATCTAAAAGTTCTTCTTTTGTTGAACGGAATGGTCTTAATGCGTTGTATATTTCAAGTATTCTTTCATCTGGTATAGCTATAAGTTCAGAAGCTCTTCTTAGATTTCTTGCTATAGCATGTCTATTATCTGCTTCTGCTATTTTAGCTTGCATTTCTAATGTTTCTGGAGATATTCTTACATCTTCTGGTTTAACTTCTCCATTTAATACTTTATCTAAAGTTATTTCTTTTAAATCTTTGCCTGTTGGTGTTTTAACCCACTCTGGTCTTTTAGTAGCCAAAGGATAATCTGTTTTTGGATTTATATTTTTTAAATCTATACTCATCTTACTTATACCTCCATTTTCTTATAAAGTAACCTCTAATTGTATTGGTTTAGCTCCTTCTACAACATGCTTAGTTTCTTTTATATGCAATAGTGCAGCTTTTGCTTGATATTTTGGTCTTGCCATTTGATCATTTTCTGTTGGTACTGGTGTTGGTGATTCACCCTTTGCATATTTTGCTGCATTTTTTCCTATAAGTCTAAAAGTTTCTAATGTTAAAAGTGGTGCTTGTGGAAAAAGCTCTAAATTATTAAGTGGTAATAAATCTTTTTGATGAATAACAGTTGTTCCCTTAGACTGTATTCCTATTCCTATTCCTGAACCACTATACTTTGCAGCATCATTTGCCATAAAAGATACATCTGAAGTTCTAACAACTCTGATTAAACGTGCAGTAAGTCCTTCCTCTTCTATACCTGCTATAAGTTCTCTTAACACATCGCTATGAGGTATATTAACTATTGTTTTATGCTGATATTTACTAAAAGCTGGTGCTAATGCTATAACTACTTCATCCGCTCTTTTTCCTACTTCAGCATTTCCTATTTCTTTTACTTCTAATTCTGGCATAATAAATTTATTAGCTTCATTACTCATAATTTCCAACTCCCATCTACTTTTCCCTATTAATCTATATCTTCTGGTTTCATAGCATTAGGAATATTTTTAATTTCTTCCCATCTTTCTTTGCTCAATCTATATCCTGTTCCAGGTCCCATATAATCATTTCTATCATTAACAGCACTGATAACATTAAATTCACTATCAAGTATTGCTGATGTGTGTAAATAGTCACCTGAAATTCTTTGTTTTAACATATTAAGAACATTCATAGCTACATCATCAAATCCACCCTTGCTTAATGCTTTAACTATGTCAATTCCAGTTATTCCTCTTTTCATCATTTCTTCTGCTGATTTTAAATCTTCAACTACATTTCTTCCAGGCATATCTTTACTTCCATGTGCATAGGTTGCAGCTTCAACTTCTTCATCTGTAACTGTTGGAAGTCCTAATCTTTTAAATACTGTCTGTAAAGCTTTTGCAGCCTTGTTTCTTACTTTAATTACTTCATCTTCTGATACTGGTCTCAATCCACCATCTACCATTAAGTCTCTTTGAAGAACATTGTAATCATCGAAATCTTCTGCATCAAAGTTTGAACCTGCAAACATGTTATCATAGTTAGGAACTGCACTATATCCTGAGAATATAAAATCTGTTCCTGGAAGCATTTGCATTAAAGTTCTTGCTGTTCTTCTTATATCTGAATGTGAGAATGTTTGGTCATTAGCTGAAGCTACTTCTATATCAAGCATAGTTGTAATTAAGTTTTCTGCAAGTACAGATCTTATTCCTGATGGAAGTGCACCTGGCATACCTATACAACTAACAGCTCCATTTTGTAATCCTTGAACCCCTGCTCCTTTTGTAATATATATACATCTAGCTTCTAAATAAAGCATTGACTTACCTTCAGCATATCCCATTAATGCTTCTGATCCACTACCTGATGTAAATCTCATTTTAAGTCCTCTTGAAGCATATGCTGATGCTAAAAATGCTTTTGACCAAGGAGTATCATCACCATCTGTAAATACTGGTTCTGTTCCATAAACTGAAACTGTTTCTGCATAACTTGTAAGTCCTCTCATTCCAAGTTCTAATTCTGTAGCTTCCTCAACAGAACACTGAGTAAGTATTCCTCCACGACCTACTTGGGATCCTACAAGTAATGATAATGCGTTAAATGGAGCATATCTTACTATACCTACTGTAGTTTCCATTTCTGCAAAACCTCTTACTGCTGCTTCAGCGGCATCTGCTGCTATTTGAACTGGATTATCTTTAAGGTTTGTTACGTGACATTGATTTGCAGGAGTTTTTCTTGCTCTCATTTTTTGAAGAGCCATCATCATTTCTACTACATTCATGTGTCCAACTACTTCTACTATTTTTGCTGGAGTTATTGCAGTTGTTATTTTTACTATAGTATCTCTGTCTACATTGACATCTACAAGCATTTTACTTATCTCTAATGAATCTAAAGACATAGCCTTTTCTACATTATTAAGATTAATTCCATAATCAGCTATAAATCTATCTATCATGTCAAATTCTTCTCTTTTTTTGCCATCAAGTTCTGTAATTATACAGTTTTCAATTTTTACACTTGGATTTGGATCATTAGGGCTTTTCATTGCTATTAAACCTTCTTTTGACCATTCACCTATAAATCCATCTTTGTTTACTTCACGTTCTGATAAAACTTGGAATCTTTTTGATCTCACTTCTTATTCCTCCTTAGCTTTGTACTTTATATTTTAAGTTTTCATAAATTTCTCTTTATTTCTTTAACTCTATATTTAAATATTACTATATTGTTGTTAAAACATTATCAAATTTTTTTGTCGTATTTTTGTGTTTTTTTGTTGTATTTTTATCAAAGGTTCTATCTTATCCATTAATTTTTTTAAATTAAATTAATAAAATAAAAAGAAATCACTCAATCTATTTAAAAATTGAGTGATTTTTTTTTATTTTATTTCTGTATTCGCTTGGTGTAATACCTTTTATCTTTTTAAAAACTTTGGTAAAATATCCACATTCATAATATCCAAGTTGTGAGGCTATATTAACTATTGGTATGTCAGTATTTTCTAATAATTCTTCGGCTTTCTCTATTTTATATTTAGTAACATAGGATATAAAAGTCATTCCCATTTCCTTTTTGAATAATTTACTAAAATAATATATGCTCAAATTTGATATACTTGCTGCCTTTTCTAAAGTAATCTCTTCGCTGTAATTTGCTTCTATATATTCCAAAGCTGGATATAATACTTTATTCAATTTACCAAATTTATTTTTCCCATTCTTTATATTATTAATTTGTATTTGAATACAATTTAACAATTCTAAATCTTTAATAGGTTTTGAAAGATAAGCAATATCTCCATTTGTTAATGCTTTATGTATAAAATCATATTCTCCATAATCAATAAGCATAACTATTTTTTTGTATTCATCCTTACTTTTTATAATTTCTGCTGCAGTTATTCCATCCATTGCTGGCATTCTTGTATCCATAAATATAATATCAGGATCCAATTTATCTGTAAGCTCCACAGCTTCTTTTCCATTTGAAGCTTCACCAACAATTTCAATATTTTCTTCTATATTACCTAATATTATCTTTAATACTTCTCTTTCTAACCATTCATCATCTGCTAACAATATTTTATACATAAAGTGTCACCCCTTTTTTAAAGGTGTTTGGGTAAACTTATATTTACTTCTGTACCATAATTTATTTTACTCTTTATATCAATAGAATAATTTTCACCATAATAATATTGCATCCGCTGTTTAACATTATCAATACCCATTCTATTTACTTCTTTATAATTTTCAAAATCATTAATATCCTTTAATTTATATGAAGGTATTCCTACTCCATCATCTATTATACTTATTATTAAATTTTCATTAGTTTCCCAAGCTGCTATTTTAACTGTTCCTCCATTTTCTTTCAACTGTAACCCATGAACAATAGAATTCTCTATGAATGGTTGCAATATCATAAATGGGATTTCAATTTTTTTACATCTTTCCTCAATATCAAAATAAAATTTCAGTCTATCTCCAAATCTAATTTTTTGTAATGTTAAATAGGATGTGCTATATCTAACTTCATCATCAAAAGTTACCATTTGATCAACTTTTTTCAAATTATATTTTAGCATATCTGATAAATTGCATACAACTTCTCGAGTTTTAGGTGCACTTTCAACTAAGGCAAGAGATGCAATAGTATTCAATGTATTAAATAAAAAATGTGGATTAACTTGAGATTGTAAATTCTTTAATTGTGATGTTTTTAATTTTTTTTCAAGTTCTGTTTTAATTTTTTCATATTCTATAAATTTAATGCTTTTTTCATTCAATTCTGATTGTGCCATTTTTAGCACAGCTTCTCCTACTATATAATTACTTATATGAAACATCATGTGTGCTACGGCTTCTATTTTTTTAAAGGGTATCACTGTGGTTTCATTATATAAGTCTAAAAGTTCATCCTCTAATTTAGACTCATCAGAACTTTGTACCATAGTTTCTAACTTTTCAAGTTGTTCTTTTTCTGTTAAAATTTGCCCTGCCATAACTGATCCTAAATAATGACCTTCTATAATAATAGGAACAGCAAAATCTACTAATCCTTTGTGACATCTATATATATAAGGTTTTCCAGTTCTTACAGCTTCTAAACCTCCTCTAGAATCACACTTTTCACACAATTCTTTACAACTTTTAATTTTTCTTATAGCCATGCAAAATTGTGAACACCTACTATGTTTTGTCACAGGTTTTCCTTTATAATCACATGTAATTATACCTAACCCAGTTGCCTTTGCAATATCATCTTGAATTTTTTGAAACATTTCTATATCTATATAATTTTTTATATGTTTTAAACTTTGCAAAACAATTTACCTCCTACGATTATTCTATAAAAGCGAAGGATAGTTCTATAATTTTAAATGTTACTAAGTTTAGTGTCTTTTAAAATATTGTAGACAATACAATCACAGCTAGTATTCAAAATATACTATATGCTATTTTAGTATTGATAATTTTTTAAAGCCTAAATATAAATATCCTTATAAATTTCGATCTTAATATTTGAAATCGTATTCTTAATAGCTAACAGTACTCCACAAATTTCTATTTTTACTCTTTATCTTCTACTTTAAAAATATAATAAAATTATTAATGCTAAGGTTATAATTAAAGTTTAATTAACTTAGTAACACCTCCAAACTAAATTAATTATTTAACAATCAAATAAAAAAAATAAATCAAAACGTTTTTATACAAACAATTTCAA
The DNA here is from genome assembly GCA_019933195.1 of Clostridium sporogenes. Lineage (NCBI taxonomy): Bacteria > Bacillati > Bacillota > Clostridia > Eubacteriales > Clostridiaceae > Clostridium > Clostridium sporogenes. The sequence goes on along the minus strand of CP082942.1, from coordinate 3,592,835 downwards.
TTACAATTTAACATTATTTATTTTTTTAATTTTATACTATAATTAATTATTCGTCAACAAAATTCGTCATTTATTTTATTGTTTTTAATCTTTTTCACCTATAAATAAACCTGTATTTTAGTATATATTTACCTATGTAATTTATTATGTTTTATTCTATGACTATATTTTTATATAAAGCAAAAGTACTGTGTGAAAATAAATCATTATAAAAAATATTTTCAATAGATCCAAATACATTTTTAAATAAAATTCATCTATAAAATAGATAATGAGCTATGTTACAATGTATTATTATACATTGTAACATAGCTCCTATATATAGTAATGAGAAGTGTTGTATGTTTCATTTAAGGGATTTTTAATTAATCATTTTGTGATGTCCAATCTGCTGGGTAAGTTATATATATAAATCTTGCATAATTAGGAACAGAAAATTGTATCTTGCTTCCCTTAGGTATTAAAATAAGTTCACCTGCATCTGCTGATACTTTTCTTCCATCTATGATTATATCTAAATGACCTTCTATAACATAGTCTATTTCATCATAGTTTAAAGTCCAGTCAAAGGTTGTTTCTTTCATTTCCATAATTCCACAACCAAGTCTTGGGCTTTCTTCTAAATCAAATAAGTCTTTAGTATAAACTACATCATTAGGGTTTCCTGTATCTAATCTATTAGATTCATCAACCCTCACTGTATTTAATTTAACTGAAGTTATTCCACTTATATCCTTATTTAATACAAAGTCTTTTTTTTCTGAAGCACTAGCTTCATTTAATTTTTCTTCTATGATTTTTCTTACTAAATCTTCTATAACTTTAGAATCTAAGTTCATATATTATGCCTCCTTTTCTACTATCTTGTTAGATATAAATACAGCTACTGCTACTGCTGTAATTCCTGCTACAAGTTTTCCAATTATCATAGGGAATATCATATTTTTTGCAACTCCCGCAACAAATCCTAAGTGATCTCCAAATACAAAAGATGCTGAAACTGCAAAAGCAACATTTATTATTTTTCCTTTATCATCCATGTCTTTCATCATTCCAAACATTGGTATATTGTTTGCAAGAGAAGCAATCATTCCTGCTGCTGCTATATCATTCATCCCCAATATTTTACCAAGGCTCATTAATGGTTTTTTAAATACTTTAGTTATTACATAAACCATTGGAAAAGCTCCAGCTAGTACAACTGCAATATCAGAAACTACTGCAAAACCTTCTTCAATTGGTGCCATTCCTGGTATTGTTACTATACCAGTTAGCTTTTCCACAACTGCTGCTGCAAGGCCTAAAGTAATTATAACTACTACAGTTTTACCAAAGTATGTAAATCCCTTTATTATTTTATCTGGAATTTTCCAAAGACCTATAACAATTAATGCTGCAAATAAAATTATTGGTACTAGGTTCTTTAATATCATAATAATAGAATATCCTGCTGTTAATCCTCCAGCTATAGCTCCAAGAGGTATCGTAATAATGCCTGCAAGTACTCCTGTAGCTAAGAATTTGTGATCTTCTTTTTTTATTATTCCAAGAGCTACTGGTATAGTAAATACTATAGTAGGTCCCATCATAGCTCCTAATATAACTCCTGCAAACATGCCAGCTTCTGGGGAATTTGCTAGTTTTACTGCTAATTGGAATCCTCCCATATCATTTGCAAGCAAAGTTGTTGCAAACATAGCTGGGTCTGCACCTAAAGCATTATAAAGTGGTACAACAATCGGCTTTAAAATATTAGAAAGAACGGGAGCAAGGCATATAACTCCAACCATAGCAAGGGTTAAAGATCCCATTGCCATAAACCCTTCTTCCATTTGTTCTCCTAAGCCAAATTTATTGTCTAAGCATTTGTCTATAGCAGCCACTACCATGAATATAACCATTAAATAAATTATAATGTCGTTTATTCCCATTAATAATCTCCCTTCCATATGAGTTTATTATAATATGCTATCTATAATTAAAGGACTAGGTGAAGGAATAATTGAGTAATCTACAAGCCTTTTTCTATCTATAACTTTAATTCCCTCTTTTATCCCCTCATCTAAATCACTCACTGAACCTGAAACAATAAATAGTAGTTTTCCTCCTATTCCAAAAGCCATATTTATTTTTAATATATCTATATTTGAAAACTTCAAGGCTTTATTTAAAGCTACTATTCCTGATGAAACATTTGTTGTTTCAATTGTTCCAATAGACTCTACAAATTTTGTCTTTTCTCTTTTACCTTTTAAAAATTCTATTATTCTATTATCTACTCCATGTATAATAAAAGTATCTATTATAAATTTTTCTCCTGTATTTTTTCCTACATTTATAGCCTCATAAACTTCTTCTGAATCACCACTTATTATGACAAGAAATTTTCCTGGACATATGGGTTTTGACATAAGTATATTAACATAAGATTTTTTCACCATTAAATCACAGATTTCTATACCTTTACTTAAACTTCTGAATTCAATTCCCCCTATAGATTTATTCATCATCAACCTCTATAGAATCTATTATTCCAATTATTGTTGCATCTACTGGTATCTCCTCATTCCCAAGAGAAATCCTTGCTGAACTTCCAGTTGTAATAAGTACATAATCTCCCTGGCCGGCTCCAACATTATCAGAAACTACAAAAAGTTCATCTTTTTCTTTAGACTTACTTTCTATTATTCTTACAACTAAAAACTTTTGTCCACTCAATTTTTCATCTTTTCTAGTAGCCCATACGTTGCCTACAACTTTTCCTATTATCATAATAATCCTTCTCCTATTAAACTCTTTTAATAATTAACTGGTGGATTCTTACAAAGTCAGATGCTAAAGGAGTAATTAAAGCTTTTTTGTCTATTGAAACCTCTTTTACTCCTTTCATATATATCTTCCTTAAATCCGATTCAGTTATAAGCTTTCTCCCTTTAAATAAAAAATTTTCTTCATTATTATCGCTACATAAATTACCAATTCTTTCACTAGATTCGTTTAAAGATTCTTCTTTGTTTATATTACCTTCTATTTCGTCTAAAGAAGAAATTATATTTATTCCAAAAGTCTTTATCTTTTCTTCAAAGCCTTCATACATATCCAAAAGGGCCTTTGGCGCTCTTTCTCTATACTTCTTATATTCTATTCCATCTTCCATCATATAAACTTTTTTACCTTTTAAAAGCATTATAGATATAAATTTATGCATCTCTTCTGAACAAATTCCATTAGCTAAATTTGAAAGAAGCTTTATACATGTTCTTGGAATTATTATCTTGTCACACTCTCTAAGGCCTTCATCAAAATACCTAATATCATATTTATTATTTAGATTTTCTTCAATTTTTTTATAAGAAGTGGTAGCTAGTATAACTACCGTCTCTTTTTTCATACTCTCCTCTTTAAAATTCAAATCAGAAAGTCTTTTAGCTACTTCCTTAGTTATCATGTCCACTAGTTTTTCAAAATCCACTGGGCTAACCTCCTTGGTGAATTTATTTAATTATCTTTGCTAAGGTCCCCTTAGAAAATCCGCATGCATTAGCCTCGTCATAATCTATATGCATATAAGTTTTAAATTTTTTACTTACTCTAATTATCACGTCATCAAAGATTAACGGTCTTTGAGTAAAAACTTTAACCTTTACTATTTCTTTATCAGAAACATTAAATTTCTTGGCGTCTTCTGGAGTCATGTGTATATGTCTCTTTGCTACAATTACACCTTTATCTTTTTGTATAACTTTATTTCCAGCAAATATTATAATTGAAGGGGTACCTTCTATATCTGCACTTTCTTTAACAGGTGCTTTTATTCCTAAAGCTAAAGCATCTGTTAAAGATACCTCAACTTGTGTTTCTTTTCTTTCTGGTCCTAAAACTACTACATTACTTATAGTTCCTTTAGGTCCAACTAAAGTTACTCTTTCTTTACATGCATATTGTCCTGGTTGGGAAAGATCTTTTATATTTGTTAGTTCATATCCTTCTCCAAATAATAGATTTATATCTTTTCTACTTAAATGGACGTGCCTTCCTGAAGCTTCAACTTCTACAAATGCTTCTTCTTTTACTCTTTCTACTACTTCCTTTACTAAGGTTTCTAATAAAAGATTGTCCATCTTTTACCTCCTATTTTTGTTTATACTTCATTGTTCTATATTTAAACATCATTATCCAAAATAAAGATGATAACCTATTTAAGGCTCTTATTATATCTACTCTTTCTACTGCCCCATACTCATTTTTAAATGCTTTAAAAGCGCTAAGTTCTACTTCTCTTGTTAAGGTCCTTAAAATATTTAAAGCTATAACTACTTCTCCCATAGTATAGTCAGGAATAAAGTGAGGCATTCCAAAGTATTTTTCAGGATAATGAGATTTTTCTCTTAGTTCTTCTTTTGTCATACCTTGAAGATTAAAATCTACAAATTCTTCTTCAAGAACTTCACATCTTAAAATTTTACGGACAAAGTCTAATATTTCCTGAAGATCTTTAACAACTAAATTTTCACCTAATTTATTACATAATATTTGAGTTTCTAGTATCTTAGCTTCTAAAGCATCTATTTTCCCTCTAAATATTATTCTACTATGATCTTTAAAAACTAAGATATTTCCTTTTAAGTGAGTCATATATTCAGGTTTTTCCTTAAGTCGTGCTCCAAATATTGTTTCATATTTATAATCAGGCGACACTATTTTTTCTTCTTTTTTTTCCTGTTTCTTTTCTATAGCATCAACATATTTTAACTCTATATTATGTTCCGTTAAAAAAGATTTTGCAGAAGGTGTAACTATATCTTTTTTTAAAACTTGAAGTTCCTTTAACTCTTTTAAATTTTCTTTCTTCAATCGTTTTCTAATCTCACTTTCTGTAATAACACTCATTGTTTCACATCCCTTACTAGATGTATAGATGTGCTGAAAATTTCACAGCACATCTATTTTAAAATATTATTCAATAACCTTTGGTAATATAGTATCTACTTCAAAGTGTGGTCTTGGTATTACGTGTACAGATACTAATTCTCCAACTCTTTCAGCAGCAGCTGCTCCTGCATCTGTAGCAGCTTTAACAGCTCCTACATCTCCTCTTACCATAACTGTTACAAGTCCACCTCCTACTTGTTCTTTTCCAACAATAGTTACATTAGCAGCCTTAACCATTGCATCTGCAGCTTCTATTGCTCCTACTAATCCTCTAGTTTCTATCATTCCTAATGCATTTGTGTTTGCCATAATAAAATTCCTCCTTAAAATTTAAATAATTTTATTTATTATTTTGTTTACTTTATTATTATTTTAATTCAGTTAATATTCTTTTTACTAATAAGCTTATTAGCTCTTCAGTTTCAGAAGCATTTCCTAAAGTGTCTGAAACGTTTGCTTGTTCTACTTTAGTATCTCTTAAGTCCTCTATTTCACGAATTCCATAAGTTATTCTCTTAATATTTATTAAGTTTAATGGTCCTATATTATCAGAGGTTGAACTTCCTCCAATTGCTCCACATCCTAAAGTAAGAGCCGGTGCTATGTTAGTTGAAGCACCTATTCCACCTAAAGTTCCTGGAGTATTAACAAGTACTCTTGAAACTGGAACTCTAACTCCAAATTCTCTTATTACTTCTTGGTTTTCAGAGTGAATTCCACAAGTATGTCCTGCACCTTCATTATTTAATATTTCTACACATCTTTCTATAGCACTTTCCAAATCATTTTCTACATAGAATGCTAAAATTGGTGAGAGTTTTTCTCTTGAATATGGTACCTTAGAACCAACTTCTGTTTCATAAGCTATTAATACTCTTGCTTCTTTTGGAACATCAATATTTGAAAGTTTAGCTATAACCTCAACACTCTTACCTACTATTTGAGGATTCATAGTTCCATTATCTCTCATTATATACTTGGAAAGCTGAGCATTTTGTTCTTTAGTTAAGAAATATGCTCCTTGTTTCTTAAGTTCATTAACTACGGTTTCTTCCATACATTTTTCAACAACTATAGATTGCTCTGATGCACATATTGTCCCATTATCAAAAGTTTTAGAATCTAATATTCTCTTAACTGCTAAAGATACATTTGTACTCTTTTCTATGAATGCTGGCCCATTTCCAGGACCTACTCCTATAGCTGGTGTTCCTGAAGAATATGCAGCTTTAACCATTGCTGAACCACCAGTAGCTAAGATTAATGATACATCATCATGTTTCATTAATGCATCAGTAGCTTGCATAGTAAGTACAGTTATAGATAATATAGCATCTTTTGGACATCCAGCTTTTTCTGCTGCTTCACTTATTATCTTAACTGTTTCAAGAATACATTTCTTAGCACCTGGATGTGGTGAAAATACTATACTATTTCCTCCCTTTATTGATATCATAGCTTTATATATAACTGTAGATGTTGGATTAGTTGAGGGTATTAACCCAGCTATAACTCCTATTGGGACTCCAACTTCCATTACCTTCTTTTCTTTATCATCACTTATGATGCCAACAGTTTTTACATCTTTCATAGATTCATAAACTGTTTTAGATGCAAATGTGTTTTTTATAACTTTATCTTCCCACTTTCCAAATCCAGTTTCTTGTTTTGCCATTTTAGCAAGCTTAACTGCATTTTCATATCCTGCATCAGCTATAGCTTTTGTTATCCTGTCTAATTCTTCTCCGCTCATTTTAGCAAGTTCTTTTTGAGCTTTTTTAGATCTAGCTATTAATTTTCTTACCTCTTGTATAGAAATAAGATCTTTATCTAATATTTCCATTAGCTTTCCTCCTTAAGAAAATCTGTTATATTCTCTATAAGCATATCTTTTTTTGCAAATTTAATTTGCTTATTGGTCATAGATGAAATCTTAAGTTTTGAAGCTAGCCTTCTAAGATCCTTTACTCTTAAATCCTTAAGTTCTTCTATGGAAGGGATTCTACCTATATCATTTAAAGAATTCTTTGAATCTTTTTCTTCCTTAGATATTAAGGTATCTTTTGCCTTATTTGCTTTTTCAGGAGTAGTTTTCTTTACTACATCATCTATATTTAAAGTTTCTTTTTTTTCTAAGGATTGTTCGTCTAATTCTCCTTTTAAAGGGTACTTAAACTCATTTTTTATCATATCTATATGTCTATCTTCATCAATGTCTTTCTTATCTTTTAAAAGTATTTTTAATGTATCTTCGTGCAATCTTGGAATTACATGACTATGACGGAATACTTTAAGTTTTTGCGATGTCTTAGCTCCTGCCTCTACTGCGGCTTGTACAGCTCCAACATCTCCTGTTATTTTTACTGTAACTATTCCTCCTTTTATCTTTTCGCAGCCTATAAGTTCTACACTAGCAGCTTTTAGAGCAGAATCGGCTGCTCCAATAGCCCCTAAGTATCCTCTTACTTCAATTAATCCTAAAGCTTTTATATCCATTATCTGTCCTTATTAATAGTTTGTTGGATTCTCAGCAACAAATTGAACAGCATCTGCAAATGCATCACAAGCTGCTTTACATGATGATTGGCTTCCTGTAAGTAATGCTCCTCCAAAGTTTGTTTCTGATGGAGGTCCAAATAAAGTGGCCATTGTAACATCTGCTGATTTTAAAGCTGCGTCTAAAGCATACATAGCTTCAAGAGGAGGAGCTATTAAATAGGCTAGGGCTTCCCCTTCTTTTACTCCTGCTACTTTAGAAAGATAAGAGCCTGTTCTAGATACACAGTGTGCATAATAAGATATAGATCCATCTTCATTTGCACTTACAAAGTGAGATCCATTTTCCATAAAATCAATCACTTCATTCATTCCACTTCTAACTTCAGCTGGATTTGGGCCTGCTATTATTCCTATAACTTCTCCAGCTAATTTTGTAGATGCATTCCCTGCCCCACCGTACATAGATCTTGCATATACAACATCTACATCAGCTGCTTTTGTTGCTTCATCTAAGGCTGTATAAGTAACATCATCACAATCTGAAGTTATTAAACCAAGACTCTTATGATGTTGCTCAAGTTCTAATTTTTCTGCCATTTCTGGACTTACATTTGTTATTATCTTTACGCTTAGAACAGTTGGACGAATTGCTTCGTGTTTCATCTGTTTACCTCCATCCTTAAAATTTTAAATCTATTCCAGATGCTTTTTTCTCTATCATAGTCTTTATAAGTTCAGCTACGTGAGCTCCAGCTTCAACTGCTGTAGTACCACCTTTATGAATGTTTGATATAACAGTTCTCTTAGCTTCTGGCATATTAACCTTAGGCTTATATGCTATATATGCACTCATAGATTCTGCTGTTACAAGACCTGGTCTTTCCCCAACAAGAAGACAAACAACATCTGCTCCTGTAACTTCTCCTATGGAGTCCATAGCTCCGACTCTACAATGTTTTACAAATATTATTTCTCCCATTTCCATTCCATAAACTTTTAAACCTTGATTTATGGAAGGAAGTATATCTTCAATATTTGCTTCTATAGCTGCTGAGCTTAATCCATCTCCAACAACCATTTGAACTTTTTGACCAGTTCCACATTTTTCTTTTATTATCTTAAGGGTTTCATCTGAAAACTTTCTTCCAAGGTCAGGACGCGTTAAATATTCATCCTTATCTCTGCATAATGTCTCAACAGATATAAATTTATTTTTCTTTACAAAATCCTCAGAAACATAAGAGAAAACTGAATCCTGTGCTGCTGCATGATCTGCTCTTACTCTTAAGGCAGTTATAGTTTTATATCTAGCACCAGCTCTTCCAACCCCAAGTCTTGCTGGAGTCTTAGCTTTCATATTAAAATATCCTTCTTCATCCTTTGGATTTTTAACAAGAAGTTGTTTCTTTAACTCTATTTCTGTAATATCTTCAAGACATTCATCATTATTCAATAAAGATTGAGTACACTCCTTAGTTTCTTTTTCTATAACTTCTTTATTACCTTCTTTAAGCATTTCTTTTAATAGTTTTTCCACCACATCTTTTAATTGATTTTCATTCATTACCTACCGTCCTCCTATCCTAAGAATATTGATGCATCTCCAGCTTTGCTTGTAAGCTTACCATTTTTACTAAATCCCATTTTTTCCATCCATATGTCAAATTCCTTTATAGGTTTTAATCCTAAAAGTTCTCTTAAAGATGCTGTCTCATGATATCCAGTTGTTTGGTAGTTAAGCATTACGTCGTCTCCATGAGGAATTCCCATAAAATAAGTGCATCCTGCTGTAGAAAGTAGCACTGATAAATTCTCTATGTCATTTTGATCAGCCTTCATGTGGTTTGTATAACAGGCATCACATCCCATTGGTATACCTGAAAGTTTCCCCATAAAGTGATCTTCAAGACCTGCTCTTGTAACTTCCTTAGCATCATATAAATACTCTGGTCCTATAAATCCAACAACAGTGTTTACTAGAAATGGTTCAAACTTCTTTGCGAGTCCATAACACCTCGCTTCCATTGTTACCTGGTCAACACCATGGTGTGCTTCTGAAGATAATTCAGAACCTTGTCCTGTCTCAAAATACATTACATTTGGACCCGCTGCAGTTCCATGTGTTAATGCTAGTTGTCTAGCTTCTGCTAATGTTTCCGCAGTGAAACCAAAAGCTTCATTACCTTTTTCAGATCCAGCTATTGATTGGAATATTAGGTCTGCTGGTGCACCTTTTTTAATAGCTTCCATTTGTGTTGTAACATGAGCAAGAACACAAGTTTGAGTTGGTATCTCCCACTTTCTTTTAAATTCTTCAAATCTCTTTAATATTTTTGTTACACTTTCAACGGAATCATCAACTGGATTTAACCCTAAAACAGCATCACCTATTCCGTAAGTTAATCCTTCCATTAAAGATGCTAATATTCCATCTGGATCATCTGTTGGATGGTTTGGTTGAAGTCTTGCTGATAATGTTCCAGATTCTCCTATAGTTGTATTACAATGAGCTGTTACTTTTATCTTCTTTGCTCCATAGATTAAGTCTAAGTTAGACATTATCTTAGCTACAGCAGCTACCATTTCAGAAGTTAATCCTCTTGAAATTCTTCTTATGTTTGATCCTGTTATATTTTCATCTAATATCCATTCTCTGAGATCTGAAACTGTCCAATTTTGTATTTCCCCATAAATCTTCTCATTTACTGAGTCTTGGATTATTCTTGTTACCTCATCTATTTCATAAGGTACAGCTGGATTATTTCTTAAATCCCTTAAAGTAAGATTTGCTACTACCACCTTTGCAGCTACTCTTTCTTCTGCTGATTCAGCAGCGACCTTAGCTAGCTTATCTCCTGATTTCTCTTCGTTAGCCTTTGCCATTACTTCATTTATTGTCTTGAATTCATAAGTACGACCAAATAGTCTTGTCTTTAAAATCACTTTGTATCCTCCTTCCAATTAGTTGAAAACTAATGTTTTTACAACTACAGGTAAAACTTTTCCATCAGCAATTGGTTTTCCAATATCAATATAATCTCCATTTTCAACCTCTATACTATCTATACATATCACATCCTTTTTGAAATCCATTAAGGAATAAATAGCTTGTCCAAGAACTTTTGCCATATCACTTTCTACAACAATAACTAAAGGAAGTTTCCTAGAAATAATCTCTTCAAGTCCTTTGCATATACCTTCAGCATATCTTTGTACATCTTTAAAACTAGGATTTTTTTTACCTTTAAGTCCTAATGCAACCTTTTGAAGATCATTTTCTAACTTAAACCATTGTAGCTTTTCTTTTATGGCATTTTTAAATCCTTCTACTCCTTGAGCTTCATCTTCTAATGATAATTTTATGATTGGTAAATTCTTCATAGGAAAGCTATCTTGAGTATAAGTTATAGTGCTTCCACTTATTTCTGTAGTATGAGACCCTGCTCCTACTACTGTGGCTCTTATAGTTTCTAGTGACTTTAAAAGTTTTAAATCCCTATAGAGTCTAGACTCTTTAATAGCCTCTCCTAATAAAATTCCCATATCTCCATATTTGAAATAATCATCACTGGGATGCTCATTATATATATAATCTGCAACTCCTCCTGAGAAGGATATACATATTATTTTTTCTTTTAGTCCAATAGATTTATTGGTAATTATATAATTAAAATATTCATCTTGCTCTGAAAGTCCAACACTTGCTTCAAGATATTTCACCATTTCATTTATGATTGGCATTAAGTTATCTTTTTTTGCTAGATCTCCAACATTTATGTTGAAATTTTTATCTCTTATAATTTTTTGAATCTTTGGAGAGATATATGTTATTCTTTTAGAATTCTTATCTATCTTAATAAGTCTTCCACCTACGTCTAAACATCCAGTTTCTCTTACCTCTCCTCTATTAAATAAAGCTAGGTTACTAGTTCCTCCACCAATGTCTATATTAACAACAGTAGTGGATTTTTCTTTTGAATAAATATGTGCTCCTGCACCTTTAGCAGAAATGATGCTTTCAAGGTCTGGTCCAGCTGTAGCTACAACAAAATCCCCTGCAAATCCACTTAAGATATGTAAAACCTCATTAGCATTTTCTTTTCTTGCAGTTTCTCCTGTTATAATAACAGCTCCTGTCTTTATTTCTTTTTTATCTATAGCAGCCTTTTTATATTCTAGTTCCACTATATCTTTAACTTTTAATGCATCAATTTCTGTATTAGATATTAGAGGAGTAAAGTATACATCACTTCTATATATAATTTCTTTATCAACTATAGAAATTCTAGGTACTGAGAAGCTAGAGGCTGTATTCTCAACTATTAGTTTTGAAAAAACCAATTGAGTTGTTGAGGTACCAATATCGATACCAACACTTAAAAGTTCTTCCTTCATTTTTTGCACCTCCATAATAAAAAGGCTTAAAGTTATAACTAAATAATAAGGAACTTTTGTTCCTTCGTTATAACCTTAAGCCTCTTTGCTTAAATTTAAGCCACTTCAACGTAGACTAGTTACATTTTAAACTCTATATTTACTTCTGTTCCTCTATCATTAGAGTTTATAGACATTTCACCCTTTAATTTATCCTTTACGTAACTTTTTACAATGGTAAGTCCAAGACTTTTAGATTTAGTTTCGAGTTCTATAAAGCCTACTCCATTATCTATTACAGCCATCTGTTTTCTATCTCCATTGCCTTTTACAATTACATATATATGGCCCTTTTCTTTATCTTTAAATCCATGATCATAAGAATTCTGAATAAGTTCATTTATTATAAGAGATATAGCCGTAGCTCTATCACTATCTATTTGAAAATTCTCCCCAATGACATTAATATCAATAGTTTTGCTGTTATTATCAAAACTTCTCTTAATGTTATTTATTATTAAAGTTATCACTTCTATAATATTTACATTATCTGATACCTCTTGAGATAATAGTTCATGAGTTGATGCTATTGCAAGTATTCTACTTACACTTTCCATTAAACAAACTTTTGCTTCTTCACTTTCACATCTTCTACTTTGAAGTCTTAAAAGTGATGATATAGTTTGAAGGTTATTTTTAACTCTATGATGGATTTCTCTTATAGCAACAGATTTAGAAACAATTTGTGCCTCTTTTTCTTTTATATCAGTTATATCCTTTATAATAACAACAAGCACTAAGTCTTTATGATTTAAGAGAATAGTTTTAAAACTAAAATAAGATTCATTAACTTGAGTCTCTTTTGAAATTATACCATTTTCATTGGATATTAAACTTTGTATTACACTAATAAAATCATCATTTCCTATAAATAAATCATCATAATGGATATTAACATTAGATAAATCATATCCTAGATTTTTATAATAGGTCTCAGCCTTTATATTTTTTACTTTTAAGAGCCCTTCACTGTTAAATATTAATATAACATCATCTAAAAAGTTGGTCAGAGAAAAACTTAAATTATTTAAACTGTTAAAAGTAGTCATTAGAGATTTCTCATACTTAGAATCACTTTCTAAGTTGAAATCTTTGCTAATTTCAGTACTTATATCTTGTTCTAAAATTAAAACTCCAACGATTCTTCCTAAATGTTCTATAGGAACTATTCTTTGTTTAACAAATTTATTTTCTTGAGTTATTGCCTTTATATCTTTAGAAGCAACCCCAGTTTTAAAAGTTTTTAAAACCCCTGGTTCTTTTTCCTTAGATGCTACCTTACCTACTACTGTTGATGAGTATAGTGATTTTGCACTTGATGGCTTCCCATGAATAAGCACTATGGCTTCTTCTTTATATCTTGATAATACATCTATAAAAATATCACAATCATAAAAATCAGCCATAAGATTTAAGGATTTAGATACATCTATGATTTTGTTTATTTCATCTTTATTTAAGTCTGTATACTCTTTGCAAAGAGCATCTATAACATAATTAGTCATAAGTGATTATGATTGTCTCTGCAATATTAATCATAGAACATCTTTTATCCATACTTAAGCTTCTTAATTTATTATAAGCTTCATCCTCTGCAATCTTAAGCTCTTTCATTAAAATTCCCTTTGCTTTTTCTATAACTTTTCTCTCATCAAGCTTTTTAGTGGCTTTCTTAAGCTCTCCCTTTAGATTTTTAAACTCTTTTCCCCTTGAGAGACACATCTCAATGGTAGGAATAAATGATTTCTCATCTAATGGTTTAACTAAATATCCAAAAGCACCTACATTCTTAGCCTTTTCAACGAATTCTTTATCATTAAATGCAGTTAGTAATATAATACTTGCTGCACGATTTTCCATATTTATCTTTTTACTTGCTTTAAGTCCATCTAATATAGGCATCTGTATATCCATTAAAACTAAATCTGGTGAATATTTTCTACATAATTCAATGGCATCAAAGCCATCAGAAGCTTCACCTACTACATCGTATCCTTCTGCTTCTAAAATATCTCTTATATCCATTCTAGTAATAGGTTCATCATCGACTATTACAATAGTTTTTTTCATTTTAAGTATCCACCTCTACTAAATTTCATTTAAAAAATTCTGTAATTCTTCAACGCCTATGCCTTCCTTTGGAGATACCCTAAAGATTTTTTCTGCTCCAGCAATTTCTAAATACTGTTCTCTTTCACTCAAAACCTTTTCATTATCTACGAGATCAACTTTTGTTAATATACCAATGATTGTTTTTGAAAAACTTGCTCCAAATCCTGGGGGAAAATAACTTCTATCATCAGTAGCATCCTGTACAAGACCTATAACATCTGCATCTGCTGATGTTACTATAAGTGCTTTGTAATAGAATCTATTTTCTATATATTCTCCTGGTGTATCAATAGCATTTTTATATCCTTCTACAGATTGAGTTTTTTTATATTCAATATCTACATCATGAAGTCTTTGACAAAGAGTAGTCTTTCCACTTTGGGTTCTTCCTATTAATATTAATTTTTTCATCATATCCATCTTCCTCTAAGTCCTTGATATATTTGTAGAAGAAAAATTTAAAAGATTTGAAATAACCTCTGTAACTTCCTTAAGGGCTGATTCTACTGAAGCCACATCTCCAGTTATAACTACAGATCCACTGAATCTATCTACAAAACCTAAAGAAATACCAGCGGCCTTTGTGGCAATATCAGCAGCAATTATAGAAGCTTCCCCTGGAGTTATTGTCAGAATTCCAATTGCATCTCTTTTATCTGCAATCAAACCTAACTTTTTATAAAGATCTTCATTTGGGTTTGCTATTATATGAGCTAGAGTAACTTGTTTACCTGGAACATATTCTTGAATCACTCTCTGCTTTTCATCTTTCATACTATCAACTGCCTTCTTCCTAAAATAAAAGAGGCTATTTAAAAACAAATTTTAAAAACTTATTTTTAAATAGCCTCATTGCTGCTCAAACTTAACTTCTATACACGCCCTTGTGCACATTTACAATTATACATTTATTTTAGTTTTTAGTCAATATATTTATATATGAATTTCTACTAATTTTATTTTTTTATTTTTCCTAATATGTGAAGTACATCTTCTTTAGTAGGATTTCTAGGATTTGTCGCTGTACATGCATCCTTAAGCGCCATTTCTGATATATCATCTTTGAATTTATTAAAATCTTCATCTGTAACTTTGCACTCAGCTAAAGTTCTTGGCATTTTCATATCCTCCTGAAGTTTTTCTATGGCACCTATTAAATTTTTAACAGCTGATCTTATATTACCTCCTGGAAGATTTAAAAGTCTTGCAACATTTGCATACTTATTAGCTGCCTCTGTATATTTGACATCTGTATATCCTTTTATATCCGCATTATACTCAACTATATTTGGAAGAAGTATAGAATTTATCCTTCCATGAGGTATGTGAAGTTTTCCTCCAATAGCATGAGCTATTCCATGGTTTAATCCAAGTGATGCTATATTAAAAGCCATTCCAGCCATACAAGATGCATTATGCATTTTTTCTCTAGCGTTTAAATTATTCCCATTATTATAGGCCTCAACCAAATTTTCAAATACAAGCCTTATAGCTTTTTCTGCTAAAGCATCTGTAAAATCGCTAGACTTAATTGACACATAAGCTTCTAAAGCATGAGTTAAAACATCCATGCCCGTATCTGCTGTTATAAATTTTGGTACACTTTTAACAAGTTCTGGATCTAATATTGCTACTTCTGGAACTAATTCATCTGCAACTAATGGATATTTAGCTCCTTTTTCTTTATCTGTAATAACTGAAAAAGATGTTAATTCTGATCCAGTACCACTTGTTGTAGGTATAGCAATAAATTCAACTTCTTTTGTATTTAATATTTTTAAGGAAAAATCTTTTATGACTTTAGCTGCATCTATAGCAGATCCTCCACCAAGAGCTATTAAAATGTCTGGATTTATTTTTGACATTTCCTTTATTCCTTTAACAACAATTTCAATAGGTGGATCTGGTACTATTTCACTAAATACAGAATATTCAACCTTATTGGTATCTAAAAGCTTTATAATATTATCTATCATACCTGATTTTACCATAAAGGGATCTGTAACTATAAATACCTTTTTATCCTTTATAGTATTAAGCGCATTTAGGGCACCTTGTCCAAAATGTACTTTAGTTTTTATACTAAAACTGTTCATCTTTTATCCCCTTTCCTTATTTTACTTTAAATAAATTTTACTTTAAAAGTAAAATTCTAGTTTCTAAAATAAAAAAAATACCCCATAGACATCTATGGAGCACCTTTGCTCATCCACTTCATTGTGTTTAAACTTAATATACTATTTTATAAAAGTGTTGTCAATAATATATATATCCAACCATTATAAATCGCCTTTGATTTTCTAAATCCCCTTTGATTAGAGCATGGCAGAATAATATAATGTACTACTTAATTTTAATTTAGATGTAGTAGAAACAACACTTTACTAATTATTAAAGCATTATTCTATACCTTAATAAAATAAAAATTCCACAGAAACCCTCTATGGAATGCATAATATACATAACAATATTATGCTTAGTCCTCCCTCCGAAGAAAAGCTTTCTTAAATCATATTACTTAATAAGTATCCTGGCTCTCGTTTCAACCTTAGAGATCCTTCCCAGAAAAAATTCCAGTGGTTATAACTCCTCGTCCACGATTACAGTAGCGGGGGCTGCTATGGTTTTTCACCATATTCCTTATATAAATAGTACATATTTATTTATCACAATCATTATATCAAAGTAATTTTATTTATTCAATATTAATCTTAAAATTATTTGTGTCAAGTTCTAGTGGGCAATTCTATTTTTAAATTTATCCATTACAAATCAAGTTGAATTTTTTTATTTTCAAAGGGCTTCGCCCGCAGCCCGAAAGGGCGTACTTATACCGTTAACTTTTTATAAGAAATTTTAAAATTATCTATAAATAAGTTCACTAAAATTTCTTTGTTGAAAAAAACTTTGTATAGCTTTTCTACCATTAGTCATAACGCAGCCAGTAAATGGTAAATTTGCCTTCTGTACAGTATAATACTTACTTTTCTTTACTTCCTTATTTACATCAGCTACTGTTAGTGTAATCATCTCTGTTATTATTTCTAGTTTATCCTCTGAAATAATACCTGAATATACTTCATTTATCACATTATATATTCGCTTACTTGCTTTTAATATTTAAATAAGCCAAAAGTACTATCATAAAAAATAGTAGCCTAGCCACCTATTTATTTTTTATTTATATTAAATTGTTCCTTTAAATTGTGACCAATGAGTGATTGCAAATTCTGCTATTCCCATGCCCATAGCGAAAAACACTAATATAATAACTAATATTATTGCACTAAAATCATATTTCATTTTTTCTTCTTTATTTATTATATAGGCTACAATAATTTCTATTCCTAATAACACTAATATAATGGGCCAAAAAGATACTATTAAAGAAATATTGATATTAGCAGTAGTTAATCTTAGTAAAAACATTACTCCAAATACAACTAAAATAATCCCTGCAGTTAATGTACCTACTCTACGCCCTTTAAGCATCTATTTCACGCTCCCTTTTTTTGCCTATAATAAGTCTTACACCAATAACAATTATTGCTACTCCTATAATTATCTTAGGGGTTTGTCTCATAAAATTATTAATAATAGAATGAAATTGTGCTGGGATATATTGTGATAAAATATTCATCATATTATCTGCTATTAAATAAATTCCTAAAAGCAATAATACTAAGCCGGCAGCAAGATTACGTTTTCCAAATATATTTCTATCTAATTTTGATAACTTATCAATGGAGAATAAATACCTATCTTCTAAAAGTAAAAATTCTTCATTATCTAAACTTAATCTATTTGTGCAATCAAAAAAGGAATAAAACCAAATAAGTGGTAAAACAAATAATAATGGTCCTATATCAAGCCAAGTAGAAATAAATATTATAAAGAAAAATACAGACATAAAAGATACACCCATATTCATAAATCCCATATACATATGACCTGCACCAGGCAACATTGAAAAAATAAAAGTTAAAAATTTACTTTTTTTCTTTATCATAACTAAAGACCTCCATTTTAATTATTCTTTCTGAAAAAGTATTAAGATTTGAATTAAATGAATTTATAAAGCTTAAATCCAATGGCTTCACATAATTTGTTTTTGTATTAGCTAGAAAACTTAATCCATTTGAAAAAACCATAATTAATGCTATACTGGCAGCAATTGCAACTCTAGCACAATAAAGATTAAAACGAATATTACTTTCTTTCTTATTTTTTATTTTAATTTGTACTTTTTCTTCAAATCCTAAAGGAGCTTCTGCAAGTTCATCATCTTCAAAACTATCTGCAAATACACTAGCACATTCCTGACAGTCACTAATGTGTTCCAATATTGGAATCAACTCTTCATCATCAAGAGTGCCAAGTTTAAGTAACCTTACTGTATCTTCATTTAAATGTCCCTCTTTATTAAATATCCTATTCTTCACATAAACTCCTCCTTCCATAAATCCTTTAGTAATTTTTTCGACCTATAAAGTTGGGTTTCTAAAGTTTTAATATTTTTACCAGTTTCTTTTGCCAAATGTGAAAGTTTAATGTCTTTGCAAAAGTAGCTTATAGCTACAGTTTTATAAGGCTCTTTTAACTTATTGCATAATCTATATATTCTCTCAATAGTATTCTTTTTCACTACTGTTTCCTCAGGAGAATCTCCATGATCTTTTAATCCTTCATAATGTTTCTCAGACAAGCTAACAGTTGTTCTTTCTTTACTCTTAAGATAATCCTTGCACTTATTTGCAGCAATTGTAGTAAGCCAAGCTTTAAGGTTTTTCCCATCAAATCTTTCATAATTTTGATATGCAGCTAAAAAAGTTTGTTGTGCTAAATCTTCTGCATCAAAATAATTTTTTGTAAAGGATAGACAAATAGTAATAATTAGCCGTTCATATTGTTTTATAAAATCTCCAAATTGTTCTTTTTCAATAACTGTCACCACCTTCTCTTATTCGATGACTACCCTGTCTAATACTCTCATCTTCTTAAATATTGTAATAAAGAGCAACTATATCTCTAGATAATCATTTTCTCCTAAAAGATAATAACTTCTAATGAGTAAAACTCCTAAGAATTCTGTTAATAAGCTTTAGTAAAAATAAAAATCTACTGAAACTTAGGACTTCGTTTATCCTTACATATATATAACGATTGAGAAATAAGAAACACTTCAATATTTAATATAATTATACTAAAAATTATTTAAGCAATTTTTCTATTACTACTTTTAATATATTTTAATCAATAATTTTAAATATCTAAAAATTAAAATAATCAAGAAAATGATAGAATATTTAAATCTAAAAAATAACCTTAGCCACATAGTATCAATGACTAAGGTTACTTTTTAGATTATTTTCTCCTATGACTATTTTAATTAAGTCTTCTTTATTATTTAAATTAGGATTTTCTAAAACTATATCTAATAATTTATTTAACATAATACCTATTTCTTTTCCCTGATTTATTCCTAACTTAATTAAATCACTTCCATTAATATCTAATTCCTTAACTGTTAAAGGTTGCTTTTCTCTAAGTATTTTTTCACATTTTATTTTTAAATTTAATACATTATCAAAATTATGATATTCTTTAGAACTTCCTTTTATATCAGCTATTTGCAACTCAAATAAATCATCTAAATTATCGATCCCTACTTTATTAATAAACTTTTTTATGCTAGGAGTTCTTAGTTTATCGTATCTAGTCATATGATTATACACTAATTTATCTACCTTATCTATTGTCTTATTATCAAATTTCAATCTTTTTAATATATCTTTAGTCATATCTGCACTTATCTTTTGATGACCATAAAAATGTCCTTGTCCATTATCCCCCATGCTGAAACATTTAGGTTTTGCTATATCATGTAATAATGCTGCTAATCTTAATTCTAATTTATTGGGTACATTTCCTACTACAGATAATATATGACCATATACATCTTTATCATGATGTATATTATATTGTTCAAAGCCTATGCAATCTTTTAATTCAGGAATAATATAATCTACCAAATTTGATTCAACTATGTTTTTTATACCATAAACAGGTTTATTACTTACTAATATTTTGCATAATTCATCTCTAATTCTTTCCATAGATACATTAGTTATATTTCTACTTAATTCTTTTATATTAAGTTTTGTAGATTCTTCCATATGAAAATTCAATTGTGTAGCAAATCTTATACATCTTAACATTCTTAGTGAATCTTCATTAAATCTATCTTTTGAATTCCCTACACATCTAATTATTTTATTATTTAAATCTTCTAATCCATCAAAATAATCTACTAATCCAGTTTTATCATTGTAAGCCATTGCATTAATAGTTAAATCTCTACGCTTTAAATCCTCTTCTATATTTGATGTAAACTTAACCTCTTTAGGACGTCTGTTATCTTCATATTCTCCATCAATTCTGAATGTGGTTACTTCATAACCTATAGAATTAATTAATATTGTTACAGTTCCATGTTTTAATCCTGTAGGTATAATTTTGTATCCTAAATTTTCAAATATATTCACTACTTCCTGTGGCTTAGCACTAGTAGTTATATCCCAATCATTAACTTTTCTTTCAAGTAAACTATCTCTAACTGCACCGCCAACTATGTATGCTTCATAATTATTATTTTGCAAATTATTTATAATACACTCTACCCCTTTAGGTATTTCAATTTTTATATTTTTATTTAGCATTATTTATCACACCTTTATTAATTTCTATAACTAACTCTTCTACTTTTTTATGATTAGGTATGTTAGGTAAATCTGTATTATCAGATGCATATTTAAAATCTTTTTCATATTCATCTACCATTTCAAATATTTCTTCATAACTATACTTACCATTTCTTATATCCAATAATAAACTTTGATCTTTTTCTCTATATGTATTTATTCCTTTACCTTCTAGTAATTCTGTTCCCATTTTTAATAATCTAATCAAATGTAAAGCATGTTTATTTAAATGTAACTCATCTTTTTTGCTATTTCTATGATTCAACTTCTCATAATCTTTAACTATATTACTCATTTCTGAATATATATTTTTGAAATCTCTTAAAGGATAATTTTTTAGATTAACATTCATAAATATTTCACTATCTAAATCTATTTTTTCAGATTTATCTATATACAAATTAATATTTTCATTTGTAATTTCTTTATATCTATCTTCAAAAGATACCATTTGATTCTTTATACTATTTAATATGTGATTCTCCTTTTCAGATTGAGGATAAGAATCTCTAGCTAAAGCATTTTGAAGTCTTCTTAGCTGAGCTGTAGCATACCCACCAAAACTATGTATTACTTTTTTAGATAAGAATAAGTTTACATTATCTCTTAATAATTTACCATATTGGTTACAAATAAATAAATGTTCATCCTTTGTTCCAAACAGTTCTATTATATTGGGATTATTATTAAGCATTAACTTTATAACTTTATTTAATGCATATATTGTGGTATCTGTTTCTTTATTTTCAAACTGTTCAAATGAAGATAATCCTATTAATTCTTCTATTTTTTCTGAAACTATGCCTCTTATATCTAAATCACTACTTTCAACATTAGTACCATAGGCATAACTTCCTCCCGTAGTTAGTAAAATTATATTCTTTCCTAAATGTTCATCGTTTCTTAAAAAATCATATTCTTTGCTATTTAGCTTTTGTTTTATATCCTCTATATTCATTTTATTAACTGCTCCTTAATTAACTATTTAATCATTTTCCGACTTAACTTTATCTTTATTTTCTAAATCATAGCAGAAATTTATATTTAAATCCATACTCTAATCATATATAATTTCATACAAATTACCTTTATACCCAAATCATCAACTTATGCCTATTACTGTCATAAAAACCTTTTATATTGAGTTCAGTATTATTAATCATATTATATTTTTTATTATTCTGCTATAAACATAGTTCTAAGCTTTAGAGAGAGCTTTTACTCCTTCTAAAGCTTATGAAATGGTTATCTATGCACATATGCTTTTTCTTACTATATTTAGTTCCATCTTTTCCTTTTAACATAGTATACTCGTAAAATTAAAGTTATTATGAAAGTAATTCCTAATATAAAAACCAAGCCTTGTATTTTATGATGTGGGAAATACATAGATACAAACACAAGAGGTACACATATTACAAAATCGCAAAATATAAAAGACATCAATACTAATTCCATCTTTTTAATAAAATAATAATAATAGAAAGCTATATCCCAAGTAGCTAAAGAAATCATAAATAACAAATATGAAATATTTTTAAATCCATTTTCACTTAACTCTCCACTAAAATACTTAAGAGCTCCATTATCAGAAAATATACCAATAATTTGAAACAAACAACCTATAATAAATATAGCAACACCTGCTTTAATGAGCATTTTTGTAAATATACTGCGATTCTTTAATACATAGTTCATTTCATCTACTACGTCATTTTCTTCTCCAAAGTGCTTCAAAACCCTAGATATACTTTCCTCCTTGCTTAGTCCTTGCTTTTCTAATTCTTCCACTTCTTCATACAAATGATTTCTCATTTCTTCTTTTAATATTTTTGTATCTTTATCTGAATTGTCAAAATTCCCATAAATATTATCAATATATTCTTCAATTTTATTCATCTACTATAACCTCCATAAAGTTATTTAATAATGACTTTAAAAATCCCCATTCTTTTACCTTAATTAAAAAATAATTTCTGCCTTCATCAGTGATTGTATAATATCTCCTTCTTCCACCATTACTACCTTCATTATCATTCCAGTATCCTTCTAAATAATTCTTTTTTTCTAACCGTTTTAGAGATACATATAAAGTAGCTTCCTTCATTTCAAATTGTTCCTTTGATTTTTCTTTTATCCTTTTAGCAATTTCATATCCATAGATATCATCATTTTGCAAAACACTTAATATCATTGTGTCAATATATCCCTTCAGTATTTCTTTATCAAGTTGCATTTATTGCACCTCCTTAAAAACTATTTCACTTTATATATTACTTTATAATATAAAGTAATTTTATGATACCATATATTATTTAAAATTGCTATATTTGGTTATATGGTTTTATAAAATTTTATGTAACAAAATATTTTATAAAAATATTTTAATAGTATGAGAATAAATTAGGAGATTTACAACAGTCAAAAAATCATATAAATAATTATAAAAAATATTTAAAGTAAGACCTATTTAAACTTGGGGATGGATTTTTAATGAAAGTTGTTTATCGGTAGCGGCTGGGCAGGATGTGTCGCAGCTATAAGTGCTAATAAAGAAGCTTTAATTAAATTAAGTAAAATAATTAACTTAAACTATATATGTATTAGTGGATACTCTAAATTTATACTATCTGATTATTCCAACATAATAAAAAATTGGAGAATAAAAAATAAACTAATCGTACAACAAGCAGCTAAAGTTTTAAATGTAGATTGAACTACTATTAATAGATGGGAAAAAGATACTTATATAGTTAGTAAAGATATTTTTGAAATAATAAAAGATATAATACATAAATAAAATTTTAATACTCTATTCATGTTCTAAATATAAAGGGGATGTAGATAAATTTGTTTTTACACAAATCTACCTACATACCCTAATTTTATATTCACTACGAGAAATATTTGTTAATATGAAAACACTTAATATTAAATCTATGTAATTTCCTGTACTTAACAGTTTCTATATATAGTGTTTATTTAATCAAACTACTAAAGTATATTTTTATATTATTGTTTAATTTATAATAACTTTTATGTTGGTGGCAAACGGATGTGAAATTTATATTTTTATAGTTCCACCTTAGCTTTTCTCTTCGTTATTAATCTCTAACAAAGATTTAAAAAATAAGTTAGATTGATCTACCATTGTCATATATCCTGCATTAGGTATTAAATACAATTTTTTATGTGGTGCATCAATCCTTTTAAAGTATTCTTCTGCTATAATATATGGAGTTTGCCAATCATTTTCACCTAAAATATAATAAATTGGCACTTTAAATTTTGTTGATTGTAATCTTATATCAAATTTACTCCAGAATTCTATTATTTCTTCATTTACTTTATCCATTTTTATCAATGCATAAATATCTGATAATTTGAAAATAGGACTTTTTATTAAATCTATAATTGTGGAGAAATTCCAATTAACAGCTAAATTATATTTACCTTGAATCACACGTACTTTCTCAGATTTTTTTTTAAAGTTAATACCATGGTTGTCCCCTGGATAATCACCTAAAGTTTCAAGCTTTCTTAGAGATTTTTTATCATTAGCCTGTAAAGCTAATCTTCTAACCTTTTCGTAACCAAGACGCTCATTTTCAAACATACTAATAACTTGTCCAACCCCAATATAATAAGCTACCTCTTCTGGATATTTCTTTATAAACATACTTCCTAAAACGGTTCCCCACGAATGACCAATTATAATTATTTTTTGTTTATTATATTTTTCTTTTAGATACTTAATAATTTCAAACAAATCCTTTAACATTAAATAAATAGTAGGGTGTTTATCTGGATTCTTAATAAGAGTTTTTCCAGCACCACGTTGATCCCAGTGAACTACTGTAAAAATTTCTTCCCATTTTTCTTGAAAAATATATGAAAGTGATGATTCTGCGAAACCAGGTCCACCATGTAAAAACAACATTACTGGATTTTCATACTTCGTACCAGCATGAAATAAATATTGATTTATACCATTAATATGCACATATTCCTCATAATAAATTAATCTCCTAGACTTATTTTTCATAATTCAAATTCTCCTTTTTTATCGTAAGAATATTATTCGTTTTGTATTTCATCAATTTTATAGTAAACTTCTTCTTCAAAACCATCTTGCTCTTCACCATCAAATCTGTACAATTTTTTCAACAACCTCCACAATATTTCCATTTCTTCAATTGAAAAATCTTTAGAAAGGTCTGAAAAAAACTTCATTGCTGGTTCACTACATTCTTTGATAATCTGTTTTCCATGTTCTGTGATTTTAATATTAACTGCACGTTTATCTATTTTGCTAGGTACAGTAATGACATATCCTTTATTTTCTATAATAGTTATCAACCGTTTCACACTCTGCTTAGTTGTACCTAGTTTTCTAGCAATATTATTGAGTGTTGTCTCATCTTCTGGCAAATGAAGAATTCCTACTATAGCCATAAACTGTCTGCTTGTTAAATGTTCATAATATCCATCACCTTTTATTTGAAGCTTATTAGTGAGAGAAAAAATCGTTGAATAAATTTGCTGTATTAAAAATAGTGCTCTATGATTATCCATAAATATCCCCTTTCATTTAGACACTATACTGTCTAAAGTAACAGTACCACAATTTCCAAATTTGGTCAACATACTGTCTATTGTTTTATATTATATATATATCTATCCTTCTGGATTTAGATCTCCTCCATTACTTAAATACATTATTAAATTAGTTTTAAAATATAATCTTTTTGTCTCTAAATTAGTTATCAAAATTAATTTTCTTGGAATTGTAATTTGACAGCCTCTATATAATAACAATTTCATATATAATAACTATAATTCGAACTTTGCCTTTAGAATAGCATGGTCTGGATATGGATCTGGGACATTATTATATATATTGTTTCCATTTTGATCCTTCCCAATATACTTTTGAAAATCATTACCGCATTGATAAATTATTGTATCTTCTTTAGTAAATGATCTGTCATAAGGATACAATTTGAAAGTATCCACATGGATTCCTTTTATAAAAAAATGATCTTCAGCAAAGCAGAATTCATCATTCGTATCAACATCTTTATAAATGCTTGAACGCTCAGGTGTTTTTCTCACAAATTTACCATTGATAATCTCATCAATTTTAGTCATATGCCAATGATTTGAGGCATTATAACCTCGTCTGTAATTATTAAAATCTCCACCGATTATGACGTTTTCTTCACCAGTCAACCCATCTAAAACAAGTTGAAACTCTGCTTCTTTTTCTTTATCAGTTATACCGAGAGCGTGAATTCTCATACCTACTACCACGAATTCTTTACCTGTTTCTTTACACTTACATTTGACCTCCAAATGATCAGGTGTATTATGATTACACGGAAAATATGATTTTGTATATAATACATTGATCTTTTTCTTATTAACAGCAATTACAACATCATTATTCCCACCTTGATCATTATTGCTCTCAAATATAGTATATTTATCCCTATTAAAGGCTATGTTTTTAACAATTGGCCAGTTCTTTACTCTATAACTACATTCCGTTAAGATAACTATATCCGCTTCTTCCTTACTAATTACATAAGCAACCCACATTGGCATATTTGATTTTGAATGTCCTAAACGATGATTAATATTCCATTCTATTACAGTAAATTCCATAACGCTACTCCTTAAATTCTGATTTGTACATTTCTTTACGTTTATATTTTTTTTATAATATAAATAACTCGATAAATTTGAATTTATAATATACATAACCTCTCCCCCTTTATTTAAACTTATAAAAACTCTTTTATTACTGTACCAATAAATAAAAATAATTATTCTAATGAAATTTTACTCTATTTACCTTAAAATTCAGTTATAAAAAGCCCTCACACTGTGAGAGCCCTTTAAGTTATTCTTCTATTTTAATTTCTTCTGTTTCAGTTGTTATAAATCTTGCAACCTTAAGTGCTGAAAGATCTCCATTTTTACTTTGGAATATATTCTGATCTACTATAGCCTTATCATAATTTTTTATTTTCTCTTCTGTTATATCTTCTTTAACCTTTGGAATTTTTATAGTTGAAGTAAAATCCTCTATGGTTTTAAACACTAAATTTAAATATTTTGTTATATTCATTCTCTTTAATAATTAACAACTCTTATTCATATCTTTTTTTAACATTTCAACTTCTTCAATGGATAACCCAGTTTTCTTTGCTATCATTTCTACGGAAAGTATATCCATTAAATTTTTAGCTATTTCTATAGCTTTATTTTTTCTGCTTTATTCATAGCTTCTTCCATGGCTTCTTCTTTCTCTTTTTCAAAAATCTTTTCTACCTTAGTCATCTTTAACCAACTCCTTACCATATTAGCATATTTTTCATCAATAAACTTATCAGTAGAAGTTAATACGCCTGCTATAATGAAATACTGATTTTTTTCATTCTTTACTTCTTTAGCTAATTCTATGGTATCTTTAATAAGTTCATGTTTATCCTTTATGCTTTTCATTAAAGGAAGTAATATTAAATTCATAAGATCTACATCTTCTAAATCTATGCCATTTTTAATCTTTTGCTCAGCTTCTTTATAAATAGTATCTCCATCATAGGTTTTCATAAACACTGATTTTACATCTATACCTACACTTCCTATATTAAAATGGTCCTCTGCTTTTTCAATATTACTTGCATATATTACAGCAACATTTATTTTTTTAATAATTTTATTTTCTTCATAATACTTCCTTGAAATTCTTAAAACATAATCAATATATTTATACATATTTTCTGTTATTCTATTGTTACTTTCATATTCTAACAAAAGTATTGAGCCATCTTCTAACAAAAAAATGCTATCTGCTCTCCGTTCATCTGCTTTTACCTGTGGAAACTCATTTGGTAACATTTCCACTATTTTGGGATAATCCAGCCCATACATAATTAATGCTTTATTATCTTTAAACATTTCGCTTAAAGTCTTAAAAAGTACATCTTTAGCTTGATATGTTATTCCTTTAGCTGCCAAAGCATCATCTCCTCTTAAATCAATTATACAAGATATATTTATGATTTTCTACATATAAATATTAAAGTACTTAGTCCTTTCCATAGTACTTTAATATTTGGTATTTCTAAAGGAAATGAAATTGGAAACTCAATTCCCCCTTCTTCTTTATAAATTTTAAAATATACAAAATAAAAAAACTTCCAAAATAATATACTCAGATAGTTTATTATAAATCTGATTTTTTCCCAACCTGTTATCTACATTTTCAAAATACATAAGTAGCTAAATTTCATGCACATATTGTAAGTAAATCTTGTATATGTTACAGTACTATTATAAAATTAAAAGTCAATAATATAATATGTATCTTAGATATATGGAAAGGAGTGATGTTAATGACTTTAACACAAAAACTTATAGAATTATCTAATGATATGTCAGAAGATATGTTATCAGAGGTTATAGATTTTGCAGAATATCTAAAGGGAAAAAATAATAAAGAGCATAAAAAATTATTTGATGAATTTATAAAAGAAAATGACATAGCTCTAAAGGAGTTAGCTAAATGAATATGATATTAAACCACAGCATTTAAGCATAAGACAGAAAATGGTTACTGTCTTATGCTTAAATTTTTAATCTATAATTATTTACACACCTTTTTAAAATATTATAATCGCATGAATTAACTTCAACTTAATATATAATATTTTTAACTATAACTATCCAATTAGTGTTAATTCTATATATCTACCATCTATTTTTTCACATGAATATAATTTATTTGTAATTGCATCAACTACAAATAATATTGCATTTCCACCTTTTCCACCTATGTAATAACAATCATGACCATACATACCTTCATCATGAGTAGAAAATTTTTCTCTTGTTAAAGGGCTTGGACCTACTGCTTCCATTTCGTCTAGACCATTGCTTTCCAATAATTTATAAACATCTGCTTTACTTAGTTTATTATTTGATTCAGCATTTTTTCTATTATTTAATTCTTCTTTTTCCTGTTTTTCTTTCTTTTCTTCTTCTTTTCTTTGTTCAACAGTAGACTTTAAATTTTTTACACTAGAATTATTTTTATCTATATTCTCTATTTGAGCTAAGTATTGCATAACTTTTTCATATTCTTTACTACTAATATTTTTTTCAACTAATTTTAATTTATCATTTATGTAGTTTTGTTTGCACTCTTTTACTTTTTCTTGTGAATCATTATATATTTTCAGTGCTTCTTTATTTACCTGATTAAATTTTTGTATAGCTTCTAAATATTTTTTACTATTAATTAACTCTAAGCCTTGATTATATATATCTTCATTTTTCTTATACGCTTTGGCTAATGAAAGTTTATTTTTGATTTTACCATCATCTTTATAAGATAATGCCTCACTATATAATTGTATTGCTTCGTTATAGTTATTTTTATAAAAGGTTGCATCTGCATCCTTAACTAAATCATTAAACTTTTTAGCGTGTACATATTTGTATGTTCCAAAGCCTGTACCAATCATAGTTATTAATGTTATAAAAACTATAAAAATTGCTTTTTTATTTAATATTTTATTATTGTTTTTTGCTTTTTCGTTATCTAAAAGACTATTTCTTTGCTTTACTTCTTTTCTTTCTAATTTTGTTCCACATATTTTACAATATATACTATTATCTGATATTTTTTCTTTACATTTAGGACACAACATCTTAAAAACCCACCTTTTACACAACCATATCAAAGTAATTATTAATAACTTTTCAAATCACTCTAATTATTACTATGTCTTAAAGCACTAATCATAGGTATAGTTAAAATACTAATTCCTAAAGCTCTACAAAACATTGCAAAACCTTTCAGAGCTTTTCCAATACCTTGATAATATGCTTCTGCTATGGAATCACCTGATACAGATCTAATCTCAATTATAGATTCTGCAGCTTCACTTATTTGTTGTGCTGAAATAAAGAATAATACACAACCTACTATAGCTATAATTATTCCTAATCCAAGAAAAATTCCACCATTAGTATTACTTGTTTTAGTATTAATGTCCTTTGATACCTTAACTTCATTATCTCTTTTAACAGTACTTCCACAAAAACTACAAAGTAAGCTATCATCATCAATATTATTCGAACATTTTGAACAAATCAACTCATCTCCCCCATTTCCATGTAATATTATATACTAATCTACACCACAATTCCATATTTTCTATTTTAATACTATTTATTATATATTAAGTAAAGTTACACAACATAATATCCTTTTGCAATTTTTTAATTATTTTCATGTTTTATATTTTTATAAAGTCCTTATAATTGCTACTTTTCTATAATCCTAAAAAGTTATTATAAAACTTTATGTAACAAAAATATTTTTGAAAAATATTTTAATAGTATGAGGATAAATTAGGAGGGTTACAACAGTCAAAAAATCATATAAATAATTATAAAAAATATTTAAAGTAAGACCTATATAAACTTGGGGGTGGATTTTTAATGAAAGTTGTAGTTATCGGTGGCGGCTGGGCCGGATGTGCAGCAGCTATAAGTGCTAAAAAGGCTGGTGCTGATGTTAGTATATTTGAAAAAACAGATTTACTTTTAGGATTAGGTAATGTGGGCGGAATAATGAGAAACAATGGAAGATTTACAGCATCAGAAGAGCTTATAGCTTTAGGTGCTGGTGATTTAATAAATATAACAGATGAAAACAGTAGACATAAAAACATAGATTTTCCTGGTCATAAACATGCATGGCTTTATGATGTAAATAAAATAGAACCTGCTGTAAAAAATCATATGATAAATATGGGTATAGATATTCACCTTATTTCTAGAATAGTGGATGTAAAAAAAGAAGAAGATAAGATAAAAGGTATATATATTTCAGACGGAACTTATGTAGATGGCGATGTATTTATAGAAACTACCGGTTCTACAGGCCCTATGGGCAATTGCTTAAGATATGGTAATGGATGTTCTATGTGTGTTCTAAGATGTCCTGCCTTTGGCCCTAGAGTGAGCTTAACTTCAAGAGCTGGAGTAGAAGACTTCCAAGGTGAAAGAGAAGATGATTTATTAGGTGCTTTTAGTGGTTCCTGTAAATTAGCTAAAGAAACTATGTCTGATGAATTGGTAAAAGAACTAGATGAGACTGGATCATTAGTTTTAGAAGTTCCAAGAGAAGACATAAACTTGGATAAATTAAAAATGAAAGTTTGTCAACAATATGCTCTAAAAGAATTTGCGGAAAATATTGTAATACTAGATACAGGACATGCAAAATTAATGACTTGTTTTTATCCTTTAGAAAAGTTAAGAAAAATAAAAGGATTAGAAAAAGTAAAATATATAGATCCTTATGCTGGTGGAAAGGGTAATTCCATAAGATATTTATCTGTGGCTCCAAGAACTGATGATATGAGAGTAAAAGGACTAGACAATCTCTTTGTTGGTGGAGAGAAAAGCGGCTTATTTGTTGGTCATACTGAAGCTATAACTACAGGAAGCTTGGCTGGACACAATGCCGTAAGATACTGTTTAGGTATGCCACTATTAATTCTTCCAAGAAGTATGGCTTTAGGAGATTTAATAGCTTATGCAAATCTTAAACTTTATACAAAGGAAGGTAGAAAGAATAGATATACTTTCGCTGGTGCAGAATATTTTAAGAGAATGATTGAAGAAAACTTATATACTACAGATACAGAAGAAATAAAGAAAAGAATTTTAAAATTAAATTTAGAAGATGCTTTAGCTCAAAGATTAGTATAAAATTTTAGAATCCAATTTTAAAATGCACCACATAATGTTATAAAAAATCAAATAACATTTGTGGTGCATTTTTATAATATCAATGCAATTGTTCTAAAATCCAATTATATTACCATCACAATTAAAGCTAAAATTTTTAAACAAAAATTTTATTTATTCCTGAAATACTTTATTAAATAATATGTTTAAAGCTTAAATAAAGCTAAAATTATTCCTAATATTATAAATAAATATCCGCATATTTTCATTAATAGATAATTGTAACATTGAACTCGCTTTCCATCTTTTATTATATATTTACAAACAAAATATGGTCTTATTCCTCTTTTATACCAGCCTATAACTTCTACATCCTTATCTATAAGTTTATCTACTTTAAACACACCAAATATCCATTCAAATATTTTAAGTGGTTGTCTATAGTCTACAAGAATTATTCCTGTACCATCATCAATTACTAAGTCTTCACTACAAAATAATCCTGGAATGCCTTTTCCTATAACTTTACCTCTTACAACTCTTGGTATGCCCTTTACTGGTGAAGCTTCTTCTATTGCTAAAAGCTCATTTATAGTTTCCTCTTTATATCCTCCTCTATAAGAATAATAATATCTTACCAATAAACTAATTCCAATAAGACATATAATCAAAGGATTTTCTTTTACAAATCCTATGAACTTTAAATTTTCATTCATAGAAATAATGATTATACTATATAAAAATACAACATATGGTAATATATTGATTACGGCTTCCATTAAAAACTTAGGTATCCTTTTTACAAAAGAATCATTTATATTTATTTCTTTGTTGTCTAAAGCTAAAATTCTCTTTGCAGTTAATGGATGAGTGCTATTTATTTCATACCATTTTCCCCACGGGTTTTTTAAGTCCCATTTTATTAAATTCAAATTTATCTTCTTATCATTTTCTAATTTATATGTTGAAAGCATCAAACCATCATTTTGTAGGTTATTAGTAAAAGCCATGCAAGATACTTTAGGTTTTTCATCTTTTTCTCTACTAGCTGTTCCATAAGCTATCTTTATTAGGGCATTTTTTAGGTTTTCTCCTTCTCCCATCACTTCTTTAGAAAATCTATCAGCATAATATTCTCTTATTCTTGAAAAAGCCAATACTAAAAATCCACTTAATATATATGCTCCATAGGCACCTATTGCTACTAAATACTTTGCATCTGCTTTTTTATCTTTAGTTCTTAAATATACTTGATAAAGTACCATAGGTATTAAAGAAATAATCATCATTGCAATAAAATCATAATGTTTTATATGTCCTAATTCATGAGCTATTACTGCCTTTTGTTCCTCTTCCTCTAATATATCTAAAAGTCCTGTTGTAACAACTAGTTTAGCATTCTTAGGAACATATCCATAAGTAAAAGCATTAGGGTTACCATCTTTAACTATTCCTACCTTTGGAACAGGGATATTATACTCCTTACAGGTTTTATTTATAAAACTTAATACATTTTCACTTACATATTTATCTGTTTGTTCAAAAATCACACCATGCACAATTTCTATAACAACAGGTGCAGCTAAAAATTGGATTACAGCTATAGCTACACATACACCTACTCCAATCCATATACTTAAATCAAATTTCCAAACTAAAACTGTTGCTATGGCAAATATAAGTCCAAAGGAAAATACTAAAACTAATATAGATTTTTTTAACATACTATTGTAATATTCTTTCAATGAAATCAACTCCTAGCTTTATAATTCTTCGTAAACTAACATATCTAATCAAACTGAATTTATAAACAGTTTATTATTTAGTCTTATTAACAACATTTATTATTCTTTGATTAATTCCCTAAGCAGAATAAAATAATCCTATTATTTACCTTGTTCTAAATTAACTTTTAATCCATTTTAATTTAAATTAAGGAATAAAATCTATTTAATTATAGCAAATGGCAAATTTATAGTAAAGTATATATTTCCTTATAAATTACCCCATATTAAAAACTTAACTGTAAATTCTATTTAGCCTATTAAATAAGATTTTCTTAAGGGATATTTCTTATAAATACACTAATAATTCCTTTATTTAATTTATTATACATAAAAATGCTCCCCTTAAGCTAAATAGATTTTTATATTTTTTATCTACTTATCTTAAAGAAAGCATATGTTTTTTTAATTATTTATGCCATAGGATATTATTTTATCAAAAGTTTATCTTTAAATAATTTCGAATTATATTTCAAACTCAGAATTCTATTTATACATTTATTTCTGCCTTTTCTCCTAGCATTTCTTTGTTTTTATCTAATATTGGATCAACTACTTCTTTTATAAAGTCTATTACTTGACCCTCTGCTCTTCCTGTAAACTTTTTAGGGTCTATTAAAGATAATATTTCCTCTTTAGTTAATCCAAAAGATTTATCTTCTATTATTCTATCTATTAAATCATTAGATAGTCCTTCTTGTTTAACTCTTCTTGCAGCTTCCATAGAATGAGTTCTTATAATTTCATGAAGTTCTTGTCTGTCTCCACCCTTTTTAACAGCCTCCATCATTATATTTTCTGTGGCCATAAATGGAAGCTCTGTTTTTACATGACTTTCTATAACTTTTTCGTATACTACCATGTTTTCTGATATATTCATATATAGTTTAAGAACTCCATCTAAAGCTAAGAAGGCTTCTGCTATAGATATTCTCTTATTAGCAGAATCATCTAGTGTTCTTTCAAACCATTGTGTAGATGCAGTTATAGCTGGATTTAATGCATCTACTATAACATATCTTGCTAAGGCTCCCATTCTTTCTGATCTCATTGGATTTCTCTTATAAGCCATTGCTGATGAACCTATTTGATTCTTTTCAAAAGGTTCTTCCATTTCCTTCATATTTTGAAGTAATCTTAAGTCATTGCTAAATTTATATGCACTTTGGGCTATTTCTGATAATGTATTTAATATAGTTGAATCAACTTTTCTTGGATAAGTTTGACCTGTAACCATATATTCCCTTGAAAAGCCCATTTTTTCTGCTACCTTTTTATCTAAAGTTTTTACTTTACTTTCATCTCCATCAAATAATTCCATAAAGCTAGCTTGTGTACCTGTAGTGCCTTTAACGCCTCTAAATCTTAAGGTATCTATAACAAATTCTAATTGTTCCAAATCTAATACTAAATCTTGAATCCATAGAGTTGTTCTTTTGCCTACTGTAGTAAGCTGAGCTGGTTGAAGATGAGTAAATCCTAAAGCTGGCACATGTTTATATTCTAAAGCAAACTTTTTTAAGTTATTTATAACATTTATAATTTTTTTCTTTATTAAAATCATGGCTTCTTTCATAATTATTAGGTCTGTGTTATCACCTACATAACAACTTGTAGCTCCTAAATGTATTATCCCTTTTGCTTTAGGGCACTGAACACCATAAGCATACACATGGCTCATAACATCATGGCGAACTTCTTTTTCTCTTTCTTCTGCTACTTCATAGTTTATATCATCTATATATTTTTTTAATTCATTTATTTGCTCTTCTGTAATGTTTAGTCCTAGTTCCTTTTCACTTTCTGCTAAAGCTACCCATAATTTTCTCCAAGTCTTAAATTTCATCTCTTCTGAAAATAAATAACTCATTTCCTTAGATGAATATCTTTTATTTAAGGGATTATTATAAATATCTCTCATTACTCTATCTCCTCCATGCGTACAATATGTATATACTTTTTTTATTCATTCATATTATAACATATATTATAATGACTTTTCAATTTTATATTCGTATATTTTATGAAAGTTATTATCTAATTTCTTTTATGGATATATTTTAACATAACTTTATTACTTTACTTATTTTTAAATAAAAATTATTTAGTATAAATATTTTTGTTCTATTTTTTTATAGTATTAATATAATTTATTAAGATGTATTTAAAGGAGTGGATTTCATGTATAAAGTAAGTCTTATAGATAAAATTTCTTTTATATTAGTAATCATTGGAGCTATTAATTGGGGACTTATAGGTTTATGTAATTTTAATCTTGTTGGTGTATTATTTGGGGAACCTGCAAATCTTGTAGGAAGATTAATTTATATATTAATAGGAGTGGCTGGAATTAATATGATATTATTTCTTGTTAAAACAAAAGGATCTTTAAAACATAAATAAAAGGCTCCCCAAAAGAGCCCTTAATCCTTATTCTAATGTATTTATTAGTTTTGTAATTTCTTCTATAGCTAGTGTTTCATCATCGCCAGAAGCTACTAATTTTATTTTTGCTCCACTTGTAACTCCTAATGAAAGAACTCCTATAAGGCTTTTTATGTTTGCTTTTTTACCATTAAATTCAATAGATAAATCTGACTTAAATGATGAAGCCTTTTTTACTAATAAAGTTGCTGGTCTTGCATGTAATCCAGTTGAACTGTTTACAGTTAATTCTCTTTCTAACATTTTATCCACCTCTTTTATAATCTATCTGTTTACTAAAAAACATATACACAGCATTATACCATTTTTTTCTACAGATTTCAACAGTTTTTATAAACCATTACATGATATTATTAACTTAATTTTCTCATAAAATTCTCTATTCTATCTAATCCTTTTTCTATGTTCTTCATAGATGTAGCATAAGATAATCTTATAAAGTTATCATCACCAAAAGCTATACCTGGTACTACTGCTACTTTTTCTTCTTCTAATAAAATTTTTGAAAAACCTATAGAATCCTTTATCATATTTCCATTTATTGATTTTCCAATAGCTTTTGATATATTAACCATTACATAAAAAGCTCCTTTAGGGGTTATAGAAGATAATTTTTCTATAGAGTTTACTTTGCTTACCATATAGTCCCTTCTCTTTTTAAACTCAACTATCATATTTTTAACCTGAGTTTTATCTCCTCTAAGCGCTTCTAAGGATGCATATTGAGCTATAGAGTTAGGGTTAGATGTAGTATGGCTTTGTATATTACTCATCACTTTTATTATATCCAAAGGCCCTGCTGCATATCCTATTCTCCATCCTGTCATAGAATAAGATTTAGACATACCATTTATTACTATAGTTCTTTTAAAAGCATCTTCTGATAAACTTGCTATACTTATATGTTTTTCATCTCCATACATTAACATTTCATATATTTCATCAGCTATTATTAATAGATCATGTTTTTTTGCAAATAGTGCCAAAGCTTTCAAATCTTCTTTGCTATATACTGTTCCTGTAGGATTGTTAGGACTATTTATTATAATAGCCTTAGTTTTATCTGTTATTTTATTTTCCAATTTTTCTATTTCATATTTAAAATGATTTTCCTCTTTTGTATCTACAAATACAGGTACTCCGCCATATAATTTTATAAGTTCTGGGTAACTTACCCAATAAGGTTTAGCTATTAAAACCTCATCATTTTCATTTAATATAGCTTGAAATAAATTTGAAAGAGATTGTTTTGCTCCATTACTCACTATTATTTCACTAGTTTCATAATTTAAACCATTATCTTTTTTAAATTTATCTACTATAGCCTGTTTTAATTCCACTATACCTGAAGCAGCTGTATATTTAGTATATCCTTTTTTTATAGCCTCCATAGCTGCCTTTTGTATATTTTCTGGTGTATTGAAATCTGGTTCTCCAGCTCCAAAACCTATAACATCTATACCTTCTTTTTTCATTTTTTTAGCCTTTGCGGTTATTTCTAAAGTTAAAGAAGGTTCTATATTTACGGATTTATTAGATAACTTCATATTTTTGCCTCCATTTTTATTTATTTTAAAAATTTAACTTCTTGCTACTAATATTACTCCTATCATTATAAATGTAACTCCTAATATTCTTATAGGTGTTATATTTTCTTTAAAGAAAAAGTAAGAGAATATCATTACTAATACATATCCTAAACTTACCATTGGATATGCATAGCTTAATTCTACTTTACTCAATACTTTTATCCATAATAAAAAACTTACTCCATAGGATATTATACCTGCCATTACAGGTAAGTTTTTTAATATAGATAATATACTTGGTAAGAAGTGTGCTGGTGAAAAATTCAATGTTAAATTAACTGCTCCATATTTTACTAATATTTGTCCTAATGCTCCTAAAAAGACTGATGTTAATATTAAATATATCATCTTTTTAACTCCTTAAATAAAAGTATTCCATGTTTAACAAAATAAACCCAAAAGTATACTATTATAAATATTAATGGGAAAGCATATCTCCCCTGTCCTTCTGTAATAAAATATACTGAAGTAAACATATAAAATAAAATTGTAGAATATAAATTAAATTTATTTAATTTTTCTGTTTTTCCTTTTATTATTTGTATAAGTATAAAAATACTATAAATCAATATATATAAGATTGCTGGAATAAAAAACATATTTCTTATGCAGTTTGTTGCAGCAAATAATCTAATTTTAAAAGCATCACTTATATTAGTTGCTCCATTAACACTATAAGCTACATCATCTCCCACTATATATGTATTAAACAGTCTTTTAAATCCTAATATTACGAATTCCTTTGGATGAGATTTTATCCACTCTTTAGCTGATTTATTTAGCATTCTATTTTTTTGTGTATAAGAAGCTTTTTTATACTCTTCTGTTTTTGCCAATGAATTTTCTACATCATATATACTCATCCATCTTCCCATATTGTTTTGAGAATTGTTATTTATATAAAGTACTATTCCTCCATTATTTGATACAAAGGTACGCTCTCCATTATACTTTGTATTTCTATAAAGCCAAGGACTTATTGTAATTAAAGCTATTACACCTATTATTATAGCTGATTTTAAAGGTTTCAGAAAAGATTTTTCTTTTAATAATTCAACTAAAAATATAGCAAAAGCATATAGTAGGAAAAATGGTTTTACCATTGTTATAGCCCCTACTAATATTCCTAATATTACATACTTATATTTTATATCACTAAAGTATATATATGTTAATAATAAAAGTAATGTAGTAAACAATATTTCTGTACCTAAAACACTATTAAAAAATATATTGTTTGGGAATAAAACAAATAGAGTAAATACTATTTTTCTATTTTTCTCTGTAATTTCTATTTTTCTTAATATACCTAAAAATAATACTTGTCCAAAAAAAGTTAGTACTAAATTAAATATTTTTCCTAAAACTATACTAGCTCCAAAAAGCTTAAAGAGCCCTCCTAAAACTATACTGTATCCAACTGAGGTGTAAGTGTCTCCCCATTCTCCTCCATTAGCTATACTAACTGCTAAATTGTAATAATATTCAAAATCTGAAAAGGGTTTTGTATCTATAAAAGTTATCCAAAGAATAGAAAGAACTATAGATACAGCTATCACTATTTTATAGTAATTCGTTTTACTGTAATTACTATTTTTACTTTCGTAACCGCTTAAATAATTAAATTCCATTACATTTATACACCGTCCTTAAAGTTTAAAATATATTATAACTACTACTGAAATTACCCATAATACCATATTCACTAAGAAAGGTTTATCCTTTCCAAAAACAGCTTCTGGCTTTCCCCCTAAATTATGATTTGTCATTAAATATTGATATCTAAATATACCATATAATACAAAAGGTATAGTGTACATCATCCTTTTACTTTGTACAGAACTAAAAGTATATAAACAATAGGATATTAATATAGATGGAGTTACTATAGTTAGCATGTTATCTATAAGCTCTATTGAATATTCTTCTAATATCTTTCTGTGACTTCCACTTTTATCTTTTAAAGTTATTATCTCACTCTTTCTTTTATTTAAAGCTAAGAATAAAGATAAAAGTATGGTACATAAAAATAACCAAGGTGATACAGAAACTTTTGTAGCTAAGCTACCACTTTCTACTCTTAATACAAATCCAAAGGTTATCACCATTACATCTAATATAACTACATTTTTTAATTTAAAACAATATAATATATTAATTACAATGTACATTAGATATATATACATGACCTTATAATCTACAAATTTATAAGAACAAAATAATACTATAAAAAGCATTACTATATTCATAATTATAGCTGTACTTTTAGATACTCTTCCACTTGGAAGAGGTCTATTTTTTTTCTCAGGATGTTTTCTATCCTTTTCTATATCTACTATATCATTAAGTATATATATTGTAGATGAAGTTAAACAAAATAATATAAATGTTATTATATTATTTTTTAGTATTCCTTCATTCATTAGATTACCTGAAAATATTACTGCTGCAAACACAAAAAAGTTTTTTATCCATTGTTTGGGTCTCATTAATGCTATAATCCCTCTTATATCCATTTCTTCCTCCTAACATTACTAAAAACATTTTTTTAAATAAAATATTTATAGTATAAAATATAACTAACATCTAATTTATCATATTTTAGGGATAAATTAAAGGACTTGAACATAAATTCAAGTCCTTTGTTTTATTATTTTAATTATCTTGGCTGAACTATTAATTTAATAGCAGTTCTTTCTTCGCCATCGATTTCTATATCAGTAAAGGCTGGTATACAAATTAAATCGATTCCACTTGGAGCCACAAAACCTCTTGCTATAGCTACTGCTTTAATTGCTTGGTTAATAGCTCCTGCTCCTATTGCTTGTATCTCAGCAGCACCTCTTTCTCTTAATACACCTGCTAAAGCACCTGCCACTGAATTTGGACTTGATTTTGCTGAAACTTTTAATACTTCCATAAGTAAACCTCCTATTTTAACT
Organism: Clostridium sporogenes; assembly: GCA_019933195.1. NCBI lineage: Bacteria > Bacillati > Bacillota > Clostridia > Eubacteriales > Clostridiaceae > Clostridium > Clostridium sporogenes. Next base: position 3,552,564 of record CP082942.1, on the reverse strand, counting down.
TTAATTTAATAGTCTTACTTACATATATCTATTCTACAAAAAATTAAAAATTCCTTTTAAATTTTGTAAATTTTAGCAACTTATAAAACTTAAAAGGAATTTATTTTCTAATCTAATTATTTAGCATATTCAATGGCACGGGTTTCTCTGATGACGTTAACCTTTATTTGACCAGGATATTCAAGTTCACTTTCTATCTGTTTAACTACATTCCTAGCCATTTCAATACAGCCAGTATCATCAAGCACCTCTGGTTTAACCATAATTCTTATTTCTCTTCCCGCTTGAATTGCATATGACTTTTCTACCCCTTCACACTCATTTGCAATTTCTTCTAACTTCTCTAATCTCTTTATATAAGCTTCTAAAGTTTCTCTTCTAGCTCCTGGTCTTGCTGCAGATATAGCATCTGCTGCTTGAACAAGTATTGCTTCTAGAGATTGTGGTTCCATATCACCATGATGTGCACCTATAGCGTTTACTACTAATGCAGATTCACGATATTTTTTAGCTATTTCAGAGCCTATAATTGCATGTGGACCCTCAACTTCATGATCTACTGCCTTACCTATATCATGTAATAAACCTACTCTTTTTGCTAGAGTTGGATCTATTCCAAGTTCGGAGGCCATAAGACCTGCTAAATATGAAACTTCTATAGAATGCTTTAATACATTTTGACCATAACTTGTTCTGTACTTTAATCTACCTAATAATTTAGTTAATTCCATATGAAGACCATGAATACCTGTTTCAAAGGTAGCCTGTTCTCCTTCTTCTTTAATACTAACTTCAACTTCTTTTTTAGCTTTTTCAACCATTTCTTCAATTCTAGCTGGATGGATTCTACCATCAACTATTAATTTTTCTAATGCAATTCTTGCAACTTCTCTCCTAATTGGATCAAAACCAGATAATATAACTGCTTCTGGTGTATCATCTATTATTAGATCAACCCCTGTAAGCGTTTCTAATGTTCTTATATTTCTTCCTTCTCTTCCAATTATTCTTCCCTTCATTTCATCGTTAGGAAGATTAACTACATGTACTGTAGTTTCTGCTACATGATCTGCAGCACATCTTTGGATGGCATATGTAATGATTTCTCTTGCTTTTTTGTCTGCTTCTTCCTTAGCTTTAGTTTCTATTTCTTTTATCATTACTGCAGTGTCATGTTTTACTTCTTTTCTAACTTGTTCTAATAAAAATTCTTTAGCCTGTTCTGTTGTAAGTCCTGAAATTCTCTCTAATTCTATTCTTTGCTTTTCGTGAAGCTCTTCCATATGTGTTTCCACATCTTCTATTTTTTGTTGCTTTTTATTTAAAGCTTCTTCTTTGTTTTCAAGGGCCTCACTCTTTTTATCTAAAGCTTCTTCCTTTTGAATTATTCTTCTTTCAAGACGCTGAACTTCATTACGTCTTTCTCTATTTTCTCTTTCAACCTCTGCTCTTAATTTATGAGCTTCTTCTTTAGCCTCTAATATGGCTTCTTTCTTTTTAGCTTCAGCATCTCTTTCAGCATCTTCTTTTAATTTTCTAGATTCTTGAGATGCTTCTGATAATTTTTCTTTAGCCTTTTTATCAACCACATATAAGCCTATAATTACACAAATTACTATAATAATCACTGCGATTATTACATATTTTATTGGACCCATAAAACACCTCCTTTGCTTTTTCTGCTTGCCATATATAAGTAAATATGAAGCTTAGAAAAGGTGTCATATTATTCAATTGGATCGTGTATGCTAAACCAGATTTTGTTTTAATTTTATATTAAAAAAATGCCATTGTCAAGTTTATCTAGCATTATCTGCCTCCCTTATTCATATATTTATAATTTTATATTTATATATTTTTTTCATAAAAAAAGTAGGATAAACTCCTACTTTTATCCTTCCTTATTATCTTCTTTTTTATTCTCTGTTTTCTTCTCTATATTTAAGTTTTTTAAATCAACAACTGGTAAATCATGTTTTTTTCTTATAGTATTTTCTATCTCTAAAGCTATATTCATGTTATCTTTTAAAAATTGTTTTGCATTTTCTCTTCCTTGTCCTAATCTTGTGTCTTTATAAGAGAACCAAGAACCACTTTTTTCAACTAGCTCTTCTCTAACACCTACATCTAATATATTTCCTACCTTTGATATTCCTTCATTATACATGATATCAAATTCTGCCATTTTAAATGGAGGTGCTACTTTATTTTTATTTATTTTTACTCTTGTTCTATTTCCCAAGATTTGATCACCTTGTTTTATAGAATCTATTCTTCTTACATCTAGTCTAACAGAAGAATAGAATTTTAATGCTCTTCCACCAGGAGTTGTTTCTGGATTTCCAAACATTATACCTACTTTTTCTCTTAATTGGTTTATGAATATAGCCACACATTTAGATTTATTTATAGAGCCTGCTAATTTTCTTAGAGCCTGAGACATAAGCCTTGCCTGAAGACCTACATGGGTATCTCCCATTTCTCCTTCTATTTCCGCTCTAGGAACTAAGGCTGCTACGGAGTCCACAACTATAACATCTACTGCCCCGGATCTTACTAAAGCTTCTGTAATTTCTAAGGCCTGTTCTCCTGTATCTGGTTGAGAAACTATTAAGTTGTCTATATCAACACCTAGATTTCTAGCATAAGATGGATCCAAAGCATGTTCTGCATCTATAAAAGCTGCTGCTCCTCCTACCCTTTGTGCTTCTGCTAATATATGAAGTGCTACAGTAGTTTTACCTGAGGACTCTGGTCCAAATATTTCTATTATTCTTCCTCTAGGAACTCCACCTATACCTAATGCTATATCTAAATCTAAGCTTCCTGTTGATATAGATTCTACATTTAATATACTATCTTCACCAAGCTTCATTATAGAACCTTTTCCAAATTGCTTTTCTATTTGTCCCATAGCTGCTTCTATGGCTTTTAATTTTTCTGGATTAACTTTGTTTGCCAATACTGACACCAACCTTTCCCTTACCGAACTTATGTTCTTTAATATAATTATATACTATTTTTTTACTAGGGTCAACTTAATATGATATAAATAAAAGCCCCATATAGGAACTTTTATTTTAATTATTGACAATATGTTTTTTTATAAACCTATTTATCATGACTCATTACATCTTTGTTTTTAATAAAGTAGTCTACTCCTGATATTATGGTTATGATTATAGCCACTGCCATAGTAATATTAGTTATAGTTGCTATGGTAGTTATATAATTTACAGCCCAATCTCCTAATATATATATTCCCTCTTTATAATTTAAATTTATAAGAGCAAATATTATAGCTACTATTTGTATTACAGTTTTAGCTTTTCCCCACTTACTAGCAGCAATTACTACACCCTCTGCAGAAGCCACACTTCTAAGACCTGTTACAGCAAATTCTCTTGCTATAATTATTATACAGGCCCATCCAGGTATAATTTGAAAATCTACTAAAGATATTAATGCTGCTGTTACTAGCATTTTATCTGCTAGAGGATCCATTATTTTACCAAATTTAGTAACTTGATTTCTACTTCTAGCTATGTATCCATCTAATTTATCTGTAGCTGAAGCTATTACAAAAACTGCAGTAGCTATTACTGTACCGTAAGGTATGTTTTTTACCGATATAAATATAAGAAATATTGGGACTAAAAAAATTCTTAATATAGTTAGTTTATTTGCTAAATTCATTATAAACAACTCCTATTAAATCATATTCTAAACTATGAGTTACTCTTACCTTTATTATATCACCAATTTTTACGTTTTCATTCTTTTCAAAGTAAATTTCTCCATCTATTTCTGGTGACATCTCATAATTTCTTCCACTATACATATCTTCCTTAATGTTTTCTACTATAACTTCATATATCCTATCTATTTTTTCTTTATTTATTTCTTTAGATATATTTTGCTGAAGCATCATAATTTCTTCTTCTCTTTTTTCTTTTACTTCTTCATCTATTTGGTTATCCATTATGGCTGCTGGTGTTCCTTCTTCTTTTGAATACTTAAATACACCTAGTTTATCTAATTTTATATCTGAAACAAAATCTTTAAGTTCATTAAATTCTTCTTCTGTTTCTCCAGGAAACCCTACTATTAATGAAGTTCTTAAAGTGATTCCTTCTATCTTTTCTCTTAATTTATTTATTATATTTACAATAGTTCCCTTTGTAGTTTTTCTTCCCATTCTTTTTAAAACAGAATTACTTATCTGCTGTATAGGTAAATCCAAGTATTTACATACTTTATCATTATTTTTAATCTCTTCTATAAGTTCATTAGTTATTTCCTCTGGATAACAATATAATATTCTTATCCATTTTAAACCCTCAACTTTAGAAATATCCCTTAAAAGCTCATGTAAAACCTTTTTACCATATATATCTATTCCATACATAGTTGTATCTTGAGCTATTAATATTATTTCTTTAACACCTTGTTTAACTAAGCTTTCTACTTCTTTTAATATATTCTCTTTTTTTCTACTTCTATACTTTCCTCTTATACGGGGTATGGCACAATAAGTACAAAAATTATTACATCCTTCTGCTATTCTTACATAAGCTGTATATGTTGGAGTAGTTAATATTCTATTTCCTTCATTTATTTTTTCATCACTATATTTATAATAAAAGCTTTTTTCTCCTGACTGTAAGAATTTTTTTATACTTTTAAGTAATTTATCATAGTCATTTACACCTAACATAATATCCATTTCTGGAATAAGTTCTTTAAGATCTTCTTTGTACCTTTGGGTTAAACATCCTGTGACTACTAGTACTTTACAATTATGAGTTTTCTTATAAGATGCCATTTGTAAGATGGTATTTATAGATTCCTCCTTAGCAGTTTCAATAAATCCACAAGTATTTACTATAATTACCTCTGCTTCTTTAGGATCTTTTACTAGTTCTGCTTCTTCATGTAATTTATATAGCATAAGTTCTGAATCAATCCTATTTTTATCACAACCTAAGCTAACTAATGCTATTTTAAATTTTCCCACCTGTTCTCCTCCTATATTTTTTATGTCACAAAAAATATTTTAAATCTACTTAAGAAATTTTACAAGTATTAAGCTACTAGAATTTTAAAAGTATTTACATATTGCCTTGGAAATATTTATTATACATTTCATTATTTTTGTCAATTATTACTTGTCTTGGTTTATTACCATCTCGTCCAGAGATTATTCCCTTAGCTTCTAACTGTTCTATTATTCTAGCTGCTCTATTATATCCTATTCTAAGCTTTCTTTGAATTAATGAAGTAGATACCTCTCCTAATTGTATAGATATTCTTATTGCTTCTTCTAAAAGCTCATCTTCATCTCCTGATTCTACATTTACTGCTGTATCTATTTGATCTATTATTTCCTCTTTATATTCTGCTTCTCCTTGCTTATCTTTTATACATGAAACTACATTTTCCACTTCACTTTCAGATATAAAAGCTCCTTGTATTCTAGTAGGTTTTGGAGAGCCTGTTGGATAAAATAGCATATCTCCTTTTCCTAAAAGTTTTTCCGCCCCAGACATATCTAATATTGTTCTAGAATCTATAGAACTAGATACTGCAAAGGATATTCTAGAAGGTATATTAGCCTTTATTATTCCTGTTATAACATCTACAGAAGGTCTTTGCGTTGCTATTACTAAATGCATACCTGCTGCTCTGGCCATCTGAGCTAATCTACTTATGTAGTCTTCTATATCGTTTGGACACACCATCATCAAATCTGCAAGCTCATCTATTATTATTACCACATAAGGTAATTTATTTTCTATTTTGCCTTGCTCATACAAATTATTATATCCTTCTATATTTCTTACACTATTTTCTGCAAATAAAGAATATCTCTTTGTCATTTCATTTACTGCCCAATGAAGAGCTCCTGCTGCTTTTTTAGGGTCTGTAACAACCGGAATTAATAAATGAGGTATACCATTATATATACTAAGTTCTACTACCTTTGGATCCACCATAAGCAATTTTACATTCTCCGGAGAATATTTATATAAAATACTTATTATCAATGTATTTATACATACACTTTTTCCTGAACCTGTAGCTCCTGCTATTAATAAATGAGGCATTTTTGATAAATCTGATACTACACAACTACCACTTATATCCTTCCCTAAAGCAAAAGCTAGTCCATCATCAAATCTCCCAAAATCTTCTGATTCTATAACTTCTCTTAAATATACTGGTGTTAAAGATTTATTTGGTACTTCTATACCAACTGCTGATTTTCCTGGTATAGGAGCTTCTATTCTAACGCCTGAAGCTGCTAAATTTAGAGCTATATCATCTGCTAAATTTACTATTTTACTAACTTTAACCCCTGCATTAGGCTGAAGTTCAAATCTAGTAACTGAAGGTCCTCTACTTACTTGCATAACTTTAGCTTCTACACCAAAGCTACTTAAAGTTTCTTCTAACTTATTTGCATTGTTTATAAGTTCTTTTTTATCTTCTTTATTTAGCTTTGATTGAACATTCTGTTTTAGTAGTTCTAATGTTGGATAGTTATACTCTATTTTTGTATTAGTTCCACCTTCGTTTATGTTTTTACTAAGTTCTTCTTTTATAGATTCTTCTCCAGTATCTTCTTTAACTTTTCTTGTGTTTTCCTTAAAAGAATTATCTACAATATTTAAAGGGTCTTCTTTTATTTCTGAGTTTTTCATAAAATCTAATATTTTAATTTTATCTTTAATATTTCTAGTTAATCCTTCGTCTTTTTCCAGATCTGAAGCTAATTCCTTTTCCATACTATCTGTATTCTCTTTATCTTCTATAGATTTTTCTTTGACTTTTTTATTTTTTATACTCCTTTGTACCTGTAAAGTCTGTAATATAGTTCCTAAAGATACTTGGAATATTAATATAAAGCTTATTATGTAAACGCATATAAACAGTATGTAACAACCTATACTTCCAAACAGTTTATATAAAGGAACATCTATTAAATAAGATATTATCCCACCATGAAGCATTGTATTTTCTCTATAAAATTTTGATATGCCAAGCATTATATCTTCTGTTCCATAACTTTTCAAAAGTATCATCTGTAAAAATAACAATGTATTTATAGAAAAAAGAACTATACCATAAAATTTAGAATTTAAATTTATTTTATTTTTCTTTCCTATAAAACAACATCCTGTGAATATTATTAGTATTGGAAATACTAAAGATCCTAAACCTAATACAGCTATAAGTACTCTTTTTATAAAGCTTCCAACTATTCCAGAGGAGGAAGAAGCAAACACACTAAAAAGCACAAAAATTCCTATACTTATTAAAATTATACCTGTTATATCATTATTCTTCTTCTCCGTTTTACTAGATTTAGTTCTTTTCTTTGCCATACCTTTAATTCACCTCCCAACTAGTAAGGTTTAATTTAAGCTACATTCTATAGATTCTACATTGAACTTTTATATCCTTTTATATTAAAAAATGCATAGTTACTTTATACAAATTAATATACATGGGCTATATAAATAAAATACATGTAGCTTACACTTTTATACGGCTTGTACTTTTATGATTATTTACAATAGATTTATATAATATTTACATAAATCATTAAAGTACCATAGGATTCATACATCCTATGGTTTTTGTTTTTCATCTATTAATTTATTTAATTTATCTAATGCCTCTTTTACTCCGCCTACTTCATTTATAATTCCACATTCCACTGCTTGCTTCCCTATAAGTATAGTTCCCATATCATTTAATAATTCATCACTTTGAAGCATAAATTCTTTTATCTTTTCTTTGCTTATTTCAGAAGTTCTAACTATAAATTCTATTATTCTCTCTTGCATTTTATTAAAATATTCAAAAGTTTGAGGAACTCCTATTATTAGTCCATTCATTCTTATAGGATGAACTATCATTGTAGCTGTTGGAGATATAAAAGAATAATCTGCTGATGTGGCTAAAGGTACACCTATAGAGTGTCCTCCTCCTATTACTAAAGATACTGTAGGCTTACTTAAGCTTCTTATCATTTCAGCAATAGCAAGACCAGCTTCCACATCTCCTCCTACAGTATTTAATATTATAAAAACTCCCTCTACTTCTTTAGAGGTTTCTAAAGCTATTAATTGAGGAATTAAATGTTCATATCTTGTAGCTTTAGTTTGAGGAGACAACACCATATGTCCTTCTATTTGGCCTATTATTGGTAGAACTTGAATTCTATCTGCTTGCTTTGGTGGCAAATTTGTAGTTCCAAATTCTTTTAATGTATCTATCCTCTCATTTCTTTCATTCTTTTCTTTTTCATCTGCCATAAATAATTACCTCCTACCATATGCATCGAATATAAATATCTTGTGCATATGGTAGAGGTACTATACATTTAAATTATCAATTTATATATTTAAAATATTATATATTATCATACTTACTATATAAAATTTAAATATATATTTTTATATTAATAATACAAAAATTAGTTTTATATGCAATCTAATTTAAATTCACAGTGTAATGATTTTATAGCTTTTTTTGTATCTTCTTTAGAAACTAAACACCATATAGTTGTATGAGAGTCTGCAGTTTGAAGTACTTCTATATTCTCCCTTACAAGTGCTTTTAATATTTTAGCCATAACTCCAGGTATTCCTCTCATTCTACTACCTATTATAGCTATTTTACTGCAATCTTCTAAATAAGAAAATTTTATTTTTAAGTCTTTCATTATAGAACTAAGTTTATTAAAGTCTTGTTCATCTATAGTAAATATTTTTTCTTTTGGAAACACATTTATAAGGTCTATACTAATAGAATTTTCTGCTAGCGAATTTAATAAATCATCATAATTTTTATTTCCCTTATTTTCTTCTAATTTTACTATGATTTGTGTCCTATTGCTCATATGAGTAATACCTGTTATAACATTGCTGGGATTTTTAATTCCTATATTATTTATTATAGTCCCCTCACAATTTGTCATAGTATTCTTTATTACAAGTTTAGTATTTGATGCCATTGCAATCTCTACTGCTCTTGGATGTATTACCTTAGCCCCTTGGTCTGCAAATTGAAACACTTCATTATAACTTATTTCCTTTATTAAGGATGCATTCTCTACTATTCTGGGATCTGCAGTCATTATACCATCTACATCTGTATATATTTCCACACTTTCAGCCTTTAGAGCATCACCTAAAAGTGCTGCAGTAACATCACTGCCTCCTCTACCTAAAGTAGTTATATATCCTTCTTCACTCTTTCCTTGAAAACCTGCTACTACAGGAGTTTTCCCTTTTTCCAAAAGATCTATTATTCTATTTTTTTCTACCCTAAGTACAGCAGCATTATTAAAATTATTATCTGTTATAATACCTGCCTGTCCTCCCATTAAAGGCACTGCTTCTATTCCTTTATTAAAAAGTTCTGAACTCATAACTACTGTGCTTATTAGTTCGCCACATCCCATTAAAAGATCAGCAGCTAAGGTATTTTTATCTAAAAAGTCTTCTCCAACTAAAGATCTTAATGTATCTGTAGCATAAGGCTGTCCTTTTCTACCCATAGCAGATACCACTATAACTGGACAGTATCCTGCTTTTTTTGCCTTAGCTATTTTATCTACTACTAAAGCTCTTCTTTCAGCTGTAGATACAGATGTTCCTCCAAATTTTTGAATTAAAATTTTCATTTGTCTACCATCTCCCTAGCGGATTTTTTTTAACTCTCTCTTTTCAGCATCAATTATTATAGTTCTTGATCCTATTTTTTTTACAGAGTCCCAAGATACTTCTAATAAGCTTGGTTTAGAAAACAATCCCATTTTTCCTCCTGATTCGCTTAATATTAAAAACTTTAAATGTCCATTCTCATCTATTACTACATCATTATTTCCTAAAACTCCATATTTATCTCCATCATTTACATTTATAAGCTCATATCTTTCCATATCGCTATAACGTTTTATATTTTCCTCCATAATACTCCTCCTATTACTTCTCATAATATTCATATTCAATCTTATGAGAAATAGTGAGAGCTTATTACAAAAATATATTATATTAATTTTGATTTTGTTTCTTTAAATGCTTTTTGATTTTCTTCTAGAATATTTCTTACATTTTCTATATTTAATTTTTCTCCTACAAAAGCTGAATTCTTTATGCCAGCTCCAAAGGTTCCATCCATTATTTCCTTTAACTTATCTTGAGTTATATTGTCTATCTTTTTCATTATTATTTCCGGATCATTTATTCTATTTAAAAATAATACAGACTTACCATTGTTAAACATTCTAGTGCTGGTACTTTCCAATCCTAATATGTAACTGCCCTTTAATTGCTCTTTTGATTTTATTAATTTTTCTTTATTTATGCCTTCCTTTGAAAAATCCTTTACTACTTGTTTTATTAGATTTATAGTATCTTCAGTATAATCTGAATTTAAACCTGTATAAATACTTACTGCTCCTGTATTATTAAAGGATGACATATAAGAATATATGCTATAACATAGTCCTTTTTCTTCTCTTATCTTTTGAAATAATATAGATGAAGCTCCTCCTCCTAATACATTGCTAAGTAACACAAGAGGATATACATCATCATTACCTAATTCCAATCCTTCAAAGCCTAAACTTATATGAAGTTGTTCTATATTTTTATTTTTAAATAAGTGATTATTTTCTATTTTGGGTTTAGAATAGGATGTTATATTTTTATTTTCACCGCTATTCCAATTACCAAAATACTTACTTATTAATTTTTCTAATTTAATTATATCAAAATTACCGCATATGGATATAACTGTGTTTTGTGGAATATAATATTTATTTATATATTCTACTATATCTTTTCTTTTAAAGGATTTTATATTTTCCACTGTTCCTAAAATAGGGTAGGAAATAGAATCATTTCCCCATATAGCCCTGCAATGTAAATCTGATAGTACATCCTCTGGAGAATCTTCAGTCATACTTATTTCTTCGACTACCACGCCTTTTTCTTTTTCTATATCCTCTTCTTTAAATTTACTATTAAATAACATATCAGATAAAACGTCTAGAGCTAATTCTATGTGAGAATTTAGTATTTTTACATAATAACAAGTGGCTTCTTTTCCCGTAAATGCATTTATTTGTCCACCTACATCTTCTATACATTCGGCTATCTCCAATGCACTTCTATTTTCTGTACCTTTAAACATCATATGTTCTATAAAATGAGAAATACCATTGTTCTTTATATTCTCATTTCTTGAACCATTTTCTACCCAAAGACCTACACTTACAGACTTAACATAATCTATCTTTTCTAAAACCACTCTTAGCCCATTATCTAATGTAAATAAATTATACACTAATTAATTCCTCCTAAACCCTGTACTTCTAAAAAAATAAAAAGGCAGATATGCCCTTCTATTTTTTATTATTTATCTTTTTCTTCTTCTTTTTTTGCAATAGCATCTTTTCTTGATAAATTTATTCTTCCTTGATTATCTATTTCTGTAACTTTAACTAGTATTTCGTCTCCTACAGATACTACGTCTTCTACTTTCTCTACTCTAGAAAAATCTAATTTAGATATATGCACTAGACCTTCTTTACCTGGTAAAATTTCTACAAATGCTCCAAAGTTAGTAATTTTTGTTACCTTACCTAGATATATTTCTCCTTGAACCACTTCTTTTGTTAATCCTTCTATTATACTTATAGCTTTTTTAACACCTTCTGGCTCATTGTTAGATGTTACAAATACTTTACCATCTTCTTTTATTTCTATTTTTACATTTGTATCTGCTATTATTTTATTTATTACTTTTCCACCAGCACCTATAACATCTCTTATTTTTTCTGGATCTATACATATTATTTCTGTTCTTGGGGCATATTTAGATAATTCTTTTCTTGGTTCTGGTATACATTCTTTTATCTTTCCTAATATGTGTAGTCTTGCCTTTTTAGCACCTTCTAATGCATCTTTTACACAATTATCTGATAATCCAGCTATTTTTGTATCAAATTGTATAGATGTAATTCCTTTTTCTGTTCCTGCTACTTTAAAGTCCATATCTCCAAAGAAATCTTCTATACCTTGAATATCTGTTATTACTTTTTCTTTTTCTAAATCATCACTAGTTATAAGCCCCATAGCTATACCTGCAGCTGGTCTTTTTATAGGTACACCTGCATCTAATAAAGCTAATGTACTTCCACAAACGCTAGCCTGTGATGTTGAACCATTTGAGCTTAGTACTTCTGATACCAATCTTATAGTATATGGGAATTCTTGTTCAGATGGAATTAATGGCTCTAAAGCTCTCTCAGCTAAAGCTCCGTGACCAATTTCACGTCTTCCTGGTCCTCTTAAAGGTCTAACTTCTCCAACACTATAAGATGGGAAATTGTAATGATGCATATAACGTTTTGACGCTTCTTCTGCTATACCATCTAATATTTGTACATCTCCTAAAGCTCCTAAAGTAGCTACAGTCATTACTTGAGTTAATCCTCTTGTAAATAAACCTGTACCATGAGTTCTAGGAAGTATTCCTACTTCACAGCTTATAGGTCTTACTTCATCAAAAGCTCTTCCATCTGGTCTTCTATTTTCATTTAAAAGCATATTTCTAACTATTTCTTTTTGAGCTTTATATATAACCTCTGCTATATCTGCTTTCTTATCTTCATATTTTTCTGAAAACTCTTCTGATATTTTTTCTTTAACTTTATCTAACTGAGCATTTCTTTCATCTTTATCCATTATATACATGGCTTCTTTTATCATATCAAAAGCAAATTCTTTAACTTCTTTCTCTACTTCTTCATCTGCTTTATATAATATAGGTTCATCTTTAGTTTTTCCAAACTTAGCCACAGCCTCTTCTTGGAATGCAACTATGTTTTTACATTCTTCAAAACCAAACATGATAGCATTGTACATAGTTTCCTCATCTATTTCATGTCCACCTGCTTCTACCATCATAACTCTTTCTTTTGTAGCACATACAGTTAAGTCTAGTATAGTATTTTCTCTTTGGACTACAGTTGGATTTATTATAAATTCTCCATCTACTAGTCCTACAGAAACTGCAGCTACTGGTGTTGTAAATGGTATGCTAGATAGGCATAAAGCTAAAGAAGAGCCATTTATAGCTAATATTTCTGGTAAATTATCTTGCTCTACAGATAAAACTGTATTAACTATTTGAACATCATTTCTATATCCCTTTGGAAATAAAGGTCTTAATGGTCTATCTATAGATCTGGCATGTAATATAGATTTGTCAGAAGGTTTTCCTTCTCTTTTAATGAATCCTCCTGGAATTTTTCCTACTGAATATAGTCTTTCTTCATAATCAACGCTTAATGGGAAAAAATCTATTCCCTCCCTTGGTGCTTTAGAAGCGTTGGCATTTATCATAACTACCGTATCTCCATAACTCATAAATATGGCAGCATTTGAAAGCATTCCTGTCTTACCAAAGTCTACTTTCATTTTTCTTCCTGCTACAGTAGTTTCTAATGTATGAATCATACATTAACCTCCCTTCAATAATTGAACTAATAGTATAATTATAACACTATTACATTTATAGAAAACATTTAATTTTTATATTTGTTTATATACTATTAATGTATTTTTATAATATTTTATGTATTTATAACACTTTAGCTATTAAACTTATTTAATACTATTATTTATAGTATTTTTAATATTACAGTTATTATACTTTATAAATTTTCCAGTATAATTTATTAAAATAATAGAGCGGGGTTAAGCCGCTCTTATTACTTTTATTACTTTCTTAAACCTAATTCTTTTATGATAGCACGATATCTTTCAATATCTTCACGCATTAGGTAATTTAAAAGACCTCTTCTTTTACCAACCATCATTAAAAGACCTCTTCTTGAGTGATGGTCTTTTTTATGTTCTTTTAAGTGGCTGTTTAAGTGGTTAATTCTTTCTGTAAGTAATGCTATTTGCACTTCTGGAGAACCTGTATCTCCTTCATGTCTTGCATGTTTAGCCATTAGTTCTTGTTTTTTTGCTTTATCCATTGTAAGCACCTCCAAATAATTATCTCCTTTATCCAAGGATACCGTTGGCAATTCAGTATTCTTAGTATAAGGTTCACGAAATGTATTATAACAAATAAATATATAAATGTAAATTAATTTTTATAAATTAATTTACATACTTTGTCTTTTAGCAAAACTTTTATCCTTTTTTAATTGATGTTTTAAATCTTCTAAAGAAGAAAATTTTTTCTCATCTCTAATTCTCTTGGAAAAATATATAACTATATCTTCTCCATATATATCCTTATGGAAATCTAATATATGAGTTTCTATATTTAACTTTTTATCTTCTACTGTAGGATTATAGCCTACATTAGTAATACCCTTATAAAGTTTATTTTCATATTCTATTAAAGTATAGTACACTCCCCCTCTTGGGAGAACATATTTTGTATTATAATTTAAGTTTACTGTAGGGAAACCTAATTTTCTCCCTAACTGTTTTCCTCTTACTATATTGCCCTTTAAAAAATAATTTCTACCAAGCATTTTTTTTGCCTTGTCTACATTACCATCATCTATTAATATATGTCTAATTTTAGAACTGCTTATTACTTCATTTAAATATTTAACTGGTGAAACTACATTAAGATTAAAATTAAATTCTTGGCTCATTTTTTTTAAAAGGTCTATATCTCCTAAATTTTTATAGCCAAATCTATAATTAAATCCTACTACAAATCCACCTGCATTATAGTAATGTAACATATTTTTTATAAAATCTTCTGGAGATAGTTCCATACACTCTTTATCAAAATTAATAAAATTAATTATATCTACTTCATTTTCTTCTAATATCTTTGCCTTACTCGGATTATCTAATAGGATTTTAGGAGTTATTTCTTTATTTATAGTATTTAAAGGATGGTCTTTAAAGGTTAAAACCATACTTTTACCCTTATTATCCTTAGCCATTTTTTTTGCTTCTTTTATAAGTTTCATATGCCCTTTATGGAGTCCATCAAAACTCCCTAAAGCTATATAAGTTTTATCTTGTAATTTAGTAGAAAAGTTATCCTCCATAATTATCATAAGCTATTACTCCTAAGTTAATAATTTATGAATTTTAAATCCATATTCATTTTTCATTCCCAATCCTATAAAGTTATCGTCTTCTATATAAGTTCTATATAGTTTATTTTCTTCTATATTATCTAAAACTCTTCTATCCTTTAATATTACACCATTTAGTACAAGCTTTTCAAATTTTTTATCTAAATATAATTTTTCATAATCCTTTAAAGCTTTATCTATAGGTGTTATAAATTGTTTTATATTTTCTTCATTTAAATCTTCTAATTTTATTGCTTCTTTTATATTGAAAGGGCTTGCTTCTAATCTTTGTAGATTCCACATTACTGCCCCACATCCTAAATCCTTGCCTATATCAAAACACAAACTTCTTATATAAGTTCCTTTTGAACACTTAACATCGAATATAACATAAGGTAAGTCTATACTTAAAATGCATATATCATATATATGTATTTTTCTTGCTTTTCTCTCTACCTCTATTCCTTTTCTAGCTAAATCATAGAGTTTCTGACCGTTAACTTTTAAAGCCGAATACATAGGCGGTATCTGATCTATATCCCCTATATATTTTTTTATAATATTTTCTACATCTATAGGTTTTGCATTTACCTGTTTTTCTTCTAAAACAGTTCCTTCCCTATCATAAGTCTCTGTAGTTGTACCAAGCTTCATCTCTACTCTATAGGTTTTAGCTCCTTCCATTATGTAATCAACTATTTTGGTAGCTTTACCTATACATATAGGAAGAACACCTGAAGCTAAGGGATCTAATGTACCTGTATGTCCAACCTTTTTTATTTTTGCTATTTTTCTTATATCTCTAACCACATCAAAAGATGTTATTCCTTTTGGTTTTAAAACATTTATTACTCCATCCATTTATATCAACTCTTTTTTTATAGTTTCTATTAATTTTCTTTCTACTATATCTAAAGTTTCTCCTTTTACAAATGCTCCTGAGGCACGAATATGTCCTCCACCGCCAAAATTTTCAGCTATTTTTCTTACATCCACATATTCTTTTGATCTTAAACTTATCTTTACCCCTTCTTCTACCTCTTTAAATAATATAGCAACTTCTACAGATCCTATTTGCATACCTTGTGATATAATATCTGATGTATCCTTTGCATCCTCTATATTTAACTCTTTTATCATTTTTTCTGTTACTTTCATAACACATAACTTTTCATTTTCTAAATACGTTTCCTCTAGAACTTTTCCATAAAGCTTTAATCTTTCAAATTTTTTATTTTCAAATATTTTTCTATGTATTGAGCTGAAATCTAGCCCTGTATCTATTAGATCTCCTGCTATCATATGGGTTACAGATGTGGTACCTGGATATCTAAAGGAACCTGTATCTGTAACTAAAGATGTGTATAGACAAGCTGCTATATCTTTATCTGAATTTATCCCTAATATTTTAAGCAATTGATATACAACTTCAGCCACAGCCGGCGCATTTGTGTCTACAAAATTTAAATCACCATACATATCATTAGATAAGTGATGATCTATATTTATTAAAGAGTATTCTCTATTTTCTAAATCTAATTCTGCATTTATTCTTTCTACATTTCCACAATCTAAAACTATAACACATTCTGTACCTTCTGTAGGCTTTTTTATATCTCCTGTAATTTCTTCACTACAAGGTAGATATTTAAAAGTTTCTGGTATAGGTTCTTTGGAAAGTATATAAGCTTTTTTGTTGAGTCTTCTTATGCCCTGAAGTAATCCTAAGGCACTGCCTAAGGAATCTCCATCAGGAGAACTATGGAAAGTAATAGCAATACTATTACTTTCCTTTATTTTATCTAGTATATCATTAGTTATCATTTGATTCATTCTCCTTTATTGAATGAAGAAGTTCATCTATATGCATACCTCTTTCAATACTATTATCTACTTCTATTATAACCTCTGGTGTATTTCTTAATTTAACTCTTCTTCCAATTTCTTTTCTTATGAAACCTACAGAACTTTTTAAAGCCTGTAGAGATTCTTCCTTAGCTTTTTCATTTCCAAAAATACTTACATATACTTTTGCATATTTCAAATCTTTTGTAACATCTACACCTGTTACACTCACCATGGCACTTAGTCTTGGATCTTTTATATCATTATGAATAATACTACTCACTTCTTTTTTTACTTCTTCATTTATTCTTCCTGCTCTATATTTTGCCATGAAAACCACTCCTTTTTTTAGAAGAGAACTTTATAGTGTTTTCTTTTTAATCTCTTCCATGATAAAGCATTCAATTATGTCGCTCTCTTTTATGTCATTAAACTTTTCTATGCTAAGTCCACATTCATATCCTTGAGCAACTTCTTTAGCATCATCTTTAAATCTCTTTAAAGATGCAAGTTCTGATTCAAATATTACTATACCATCTCTTATTACTCTTGCTCCTGCATTTCTAGCTAATTTACCTGTTTGAACATAAGCTCCTGCTATAGTTCCTACACTAGATATTTTATAAACCTGTCTAACCTCTGCAGTACCTATAACTACTTCTTTGAATTCTGGTTCCAGCATACCTAACATAGCTGATTTTATGTCTTCTATAGCATCATATATAACTCTATATGTTTTAATATCTACTCCGTCTCTTTCAGCAGCTATACTAGCGTTATTATCTGGTCTTACATTAAATCCTAATATAATACCATTAGAAGCTGTAGCTAATGTAACATCTGTTTCGTTTATAGCACCAACTCCTCCATGAATAACTCTAACCTTTACTTCTTCTGTTGAAAGCTTCTCTAAGGACTGTTTTAAAGCTTCTACAGAACCTTGAACATCTGCTTTTACAATTAGACCTAATTCTTTTACTTTACCTTCCCTTATTTGATTATATAAATCTTCTAGAGAAACCTTATGAGTAGATTGTAGATATTCATCTCTTATTTTTTCTTTTCTCTTATCTGCAATACCTCTGGCAGTTTTTTCATCCTTAACTTGGTAGAATTTATCTCCCGCTTCAGGAACTTCTGATAAACCTAGTATTCCTACTGGTGTAGAAGGACCAGCTGATTGTATATTTTCACCTTTATAATTAAACATAGCTCTTATTCTTCCATATGTAGATCCCACTACTATAGAATCTCCTACTGTTAAAGTACCATTTTGAACAAGCAATGTAGCTACAGGTCCTCTTCCTTTATCAAGTTTAGCTTCTACCACTGTTCCTTTTGCTTTTCTATTTGGGTTTGCTTTTAATTCAAGTATTTCTGATGATAAAAGTATCATTTCTAGTAGTTCATCTATACCTTCTTTTGTATGAGCTGAAACTGGAACACACACTGTATTTCCACCCCAGTCCTCTGCTACTAGACCATATTCTGTTAATTCCTGTTTTACTTTATCTATGTTAGCACCAGGTCTATCTATTTTGTTTATAGCAACTATTAATGGAACTTCTGCTGCCTTACAGTGACTTATGGCTTCTTTAGTTTGAGGCATTATTCCATCATCTGCTGCTACCACTAATATAACTATATCTGTAACTTGAGCCCCTCTTGCTCTCATAGCTGTAAAAGCTGCGTGGCCTGGAGTATCTAAGAAAGTTATAGACTCTCCATTTAATTCTACAGTATAAGCACCTATATGTTGTGTTATTCCGCCTGCTTCTGTAGAAGTTACTTTAGATTTTCTTATAGCATCTAATAAAGATGTTTTACCGTGGTCAACATGACCCATAACAGTTATAATAGGTGATCTTTTTTGAAGATTTTCTTCTTCTTCACTATCTTTTAATATGTCTTCTAAGTCATCTTCTTCATCTTCATCTTCTTTTAAAATTTCTGTATCAAATTTTGCTGCTAATTTCTCAGCCATTTCAAAGTTTATTTCTTGATTTACAGAGGCCATAACACCCATAAGCATTAGTTCTTTTATAACTTCTGCATAGGATTTTTCTAATTTATCTGATATTTCTTTTACTGTAATAGTATCAGAAGTCATTGTTATTATAGCCATATCTTCTGCATTTTCAGTGTTATCTTTTTCATTTTTGTCATCTCTTTTATTAGATTTTTTATTATTTATTGATTCTTTTATTTGGTTTTTCGCTGTAGTTTCTATCTCATCATCTTCTTCCTTTGTTTTTTCTGATTTTTCTTTGCCTGATAATAATTCTTTTATAAGATCTGCATCCTCATCTTCTATAGCACTCATATGATTTTTAACTTCTACACTAAATTCTTCTTCTAATAATGTTATAAGTTCTTTACTTGATATTTCTAACTCTTTAGCTAATTCATATACTCTTATTTTTGCCAAATTATTCACCCCCGAAACTAATGCTCTTGGCTATCATTCCATAATTTTAATAACTTATTAGCCATACCTTCATTCTTTACAGCTAATATTTTTATAAGCTCTCTTCCTAAAACGCTGCCTAATTCTTTTTCGTTATACCCCTCTATGAAAGGTATATTATTCTTTTCACATTTTACTTTGAATTTGTTTTTACTATTTTCTGAAGCATCACAAGATATTATAACCGCATAAACTGTTTTTTTTATTACAGCCTCTTCACATTTATTGTATCCTTCTATTAAATGTCCTGCTTTTTTAGTTAAGCTTAAAAACTGTAGAAACTTATTTTGCACCATCTTCTATCTCACCTTTTAATCTTTCATAAACTTCTTCATCTAGTTTAACTTCTAAGTTTCTTTCTAACCTTTTAGATTTATATGCTTCGTTGAAACATTCTATATTCTTACAGATATAAGCTCCTCTTCCTGCTTTTTTGCCAGTTAAATCTATTGAAACCTCTCCTTCTTTGTTTTTAACAACTCGTATAAGCTCTTTTTTAGGTTTCATTTCGCTGCATCCTGTGCACATTCTTAAAGGTATTTTCCTTGCTTTCATCCTTTAATCACCTGCTTTATTATATATAATTTTTTTATTTTATTAAAATTCATCTTTAAAAATATCTTCTATAGCTTTTTCTGTATCAATATTTTCTTCTTCATTATTTTCTTCTTCAGATGAATTTACTTCTTCTTGCGCTGTCTCTTCTTCTTTTTCAGATAAACTTATATCTTCTTCTTTTGTATCTTCAATTATTGTATCTATTTCTTCGTTTAAATCTATTTTTTCCTCTTTATCTTCTTCTTTATTCTCTAATATTTCATCATCTTTGATTTTAGATAAATTTAATGTTCCTTCTTTTTCCGCTTGAGATTTGCTTTTTATATCTATTTTCCAACCTGTTAATTTAGCTGCTAATCTAACATTTTGACCTTCTTTACCTATAGCTAAAGATAGTTGGCTATCATCTACTACAACTTTTGCAGCTTTATTTTCTTCATCCACTATAGTTACATCAATTACTTTAGCTGGACTTAAAGAGTTGGATATAAGTTCATCCGGGAATTTACTCCATTTTATTATATCTATTTTTTCATTTTTAAGTTCATTTACTATATTTTGAACTCTAACACCTTTAGGTCCAACACAAGCACCCATTGGATCTACAGTTTCGTCATTAGAATACACTGCTATTTTAGTTCTTGATCCTGCTTCTCTTGCTATGCTTTTTATCTCTACTATTCCATTATATATTTCTGGAACTTCAAGTTCAAATAACCTTTTTACTAAACCTGGATGAGTTCTTGATATTAAAACCTGTGGTCCCTTTGTAGTATTCTTTACTTCTACTACATATAATTTTATTTTTTCATTAAATTTGAATTGTTCTCCTGGGATTTGTTCATTCGGCCCTAAGACTGCTTCTGATTTACCTACATTTATAAGTATATTCCCCTTATCTTTTCTTAAAACAGTTCCTGTTAGTATATCTTCTTCTTTTTCTATATATTCGTTATATACAATTCTTCTTTCTTCTTCTTTTATTCTTTGTATAACTACTTGTTTAGCTGCTTGAGCTGCTATTCTCCCAAATTTTTTAGGCGTTACTTCAATATTTATTATGTCATCTAATTCATAATTTGGATCTATTTCTTTAGCATCTTCTAATGATATTTCTTCAATTTCTTCCTCTACAAAGTCTACTACTTTCTTTTGAGCATATACTTTTATTTCCCCATTTTCTCTGTTCATTATTACTTTTACATTATTAGTTGATACACCTTGTTTTGCGTAATTTTTTTTATATGCTGTTACCAAAGCATCCTCTATAGTTGTAAATAAAAGATCTGCACTTATACCCTTTTCTTTTACTATTTCCCTTAATGCTTCAACAAATTCCTGATTCATTTTTTTTATTAACCTCCTTACAGTTCCCCTTTTAAAGTAGTCTTTGATATTTTTTCTCTAGGTATAGTTACTATGTTTTCTTCAACTTTTATATTTATCTCATTTTCATTGAAGTCTACTAATTCACCTTCATATTTTTTCTTTTTATCTATAGGTGAATATAAATTTAGAATTATATTATAGCCTTTGTATTTTTCTAAGTGTTTATTGGTATATAAAATTCTATCAATTCCTGGTGAAGAAACTTCTAAATAATAGCTGTCTTGAATTGGATCTAATTCATCTAATAATTCACTAATTGCTCTGCTTACTTTTTCACAACCCTCTAAAGATACACCTTTTTCGCTATCTATATATATTCTTAAGTAATTTTCCTTTCCTTCTTTAACAAATTCTATATGATATAGTTCATAGTTTACCCCTGCAACAATAGGTTCTATTTTTTCTTTAAGATTTTCAATCAAACTATGTTTACTCATAAAATCCCTCCTTGCTATTTTAAAATATATTTAAATATATTTTATACACTTAGTTTTTCCAAATATTTAACTATTATTTTATATTAATTTAAAAACGCAACTTCCGCTGCGTTTTTTTACAAATAGAAAGAGCGGGTTCATACCCACTCTGTACTTTAACATATGTCTTGTTCTTTACCATTTTCATTTTATCATAGTAGAATATTAATTTCAAGGAAAAGTTATGAAACTAAAAAAATAACTATTGACATTATAATTTTTTTTAATAAAATCCCCTTTTAAATTATAATACATAATTTAAAATTAAACTTTATTATCTATTCTTTATTTTTCTTTAGAAGATTAATTATTATGAACAATTTAAAATTAATCTTTAACTAAAGACTAAATAAAGATATTTGATTAGTTTCTTGCATTCCTCGTAAACAACCATGATTTTCTAAAGTTTCTATAACAGTCTTTGTAACTTTGGTTCTTAATCTTAAATCTTCTTTTGATATAAATTCACCCTGTACTCTTACTTCTTCTATACTCTTAGCTGCATTTTTTCCTACCCCCTGAAGAGCACTTAAAGGTGGTCTTATATTTTCTCCTTCTATTAAAAATTTAGTAGCATTAGATTTATATAAATCTACCTTTAAAAATTTTATACCTCTTTTATACATCTCGTAAGATATTTCAAGTATAGTTAAAAGACCTTTATCCTTTTGAGTTATATTATTGCCCATAGCATATAACTCATCCATTTTTTCTTTTATTTTTTCTTCTCCTTTTACTATTAAATCTGCATCAAAATCATCTGCTCTAACAGAAAAATAAGTAGCATAGTAAGCCTTAGGATAATAAACTTTAAAATAAGCTATTCTTATAGCCATCATTACATAAGCCACCGCATGCCCCTTAGGGAACATGTATTTGATTTTTTTACAGGACTCTATATACCAATCTGGAACATCATGCTCTTTCATCAAAGCCTCATGTTCTTCTGTAAGTCCCTTACCTTTTCTTACCTTTTCCATTATTGTAAAAGCACTCTTTGGTGGTAATCCCTTGTGAAGCAAATACATCATTATATCATCTCTTGTAGATATACAATCTTTTATAGTGGTATACCCTTCTTTTATAAAGTACTGAGCGTTATTAAGCCATACATCTGTACCATGAGATAGTCCTGATATTCTAACTAATTCTGCAAAGCTTTTAGGCTTAGTATCCAAAAGCATTTGTCTTACGAATTTAGTACCAAACTCAGGTAGTCCATAGGTTCCTACAGGACAATCTATATCCTCTTCTGTAACGCCTAAAGCTTTAGGGGATGTAAATAAACTTATGACTTTAGGATCACCTAGAGGTACACCCTTAGGATCTAACCCAGTTAAATCTTGAAGCATTCTAAGCACTGTAGGATCGTCATGACCTAATATATCTAATTTTAGAAGTCTACCACTTATAGAGTGGTAATCAAAGTGAGTAGTTATAACATCACTTTCTGTATCATCCGCTGGATGCTGTATAGGAGTAAAATTAAATATTTCATTATCTGCTGGCACAACCATAATTCCACCTGGATGTTGTCCTGATGTTCTCTTAACTCCTGTACATCCTTTAGATAACCTCTCTATTTCTGCATTATTTGCTTGTATATTTTTTTCATCTAAATATTTTCTTACAAAACCATAAGCAGTTTTTTCTGCTATGGTACCAATGGTCCCTGCTTTAAATACATGACCTTTTCCAAATAAAACTTCTGTATATTTATGAACTACGCCTTGGTATTCTCCTGAAAAGTTTAAATCTATATCTGGTTCTTTATCTCCTTCAAAGCCTAGAAAAGTTTCAAAAGGTATATCATGACCATCTTTTATTAACTTAGTCCCACATTTAGGACAATCTTTATCCTTTAAATCTGCTCCAGAACCTACAGATCCATCTGTAAAAAATTCGCTATATTTACATTCTGGGCAAACATAATGTGGTGGTAGCCCATTAACTTCTGTAATATCTGACATAGTTGCTGCAAAGGAAGATCCAACAGATCCTCTAGATCCTACTAAGTATCCGTCCTCATAGGATTTAGCCACTAATTTATGAGCTATTAAATAAAGTACAGCATAGCCATTATTTATTATAGAATTTAATTCCTTTGTTAATCTTTTGTCTACTATTTCAGGAAGTGGATCTCCATATATAGCATGAGCTTTTTCTAAAGTCATTCTTTTTATATCTTCTTCTGCGCCTTCTATTTTAGGTGGGAAAGTTTCCTCTGGAATTGGTATTATATTATCTATCATATCTGCTATCTTATTTGTATTATAAATTACAACTTCTTTTGCTTTTTCTTCCCCTAAATATTCAAATTCTTTTAACATTTCCTCTGTAGTTCTTAAATAAAGCGGTGGTTGATTATCTGCATCACTAAACCCTTGACCTGACATTAATATTCTTCTAAATACTTCATGCTCTTTGTCTAAAAAATGTACATCACAAGTTGCTACTACAGGCTTATTATAAAAATTTCCTAATTCACATATTTTTTTATTTATTTCTTTAAGTTCTTCTTCGTCCTTTACAGAACCATTTTTTACAAGGAACTCATTATTACCTAAAGGTTGTATCTCTAGATAATCATAAAACTCTACCATATTTTTTAATTCTTCTTTTGTTTTTCCCTTTAATATTTCTTTATATATTTGTCCTGCCTCACAGGCAGAACCTATTATAAGTCCTTCTTTATACTCATTTATAAGACTTTTAGCCATTCTTGGTCTTTTAAAGAAATACTCTAAATTAGATTTAGAAACTAATTTATATAGATTTTTAAGCCCTACTGCATTCTTAGCCAAAATTATTAAATGGTATGTGGGTTCTTTTTTTATATTTATATTCCCCAAAAATTCTTTATTTAAATTATGTAACGTAGTTATTTCTTTTTCTTTCAACATTTCAAAAGATTTTAATAAAATATCAGCTGTTGCTTTAGCATCATCCACAGCTCTATGATGATTTTCTAATGATATACCTAAATGCTTTGCTATAACATTTAATTTATATCTCTTTAATTCAGGGAATAAAAATCTGCTTAATGTTACCGTATCCATTACACTATTTTTAAACTCTATTTTTAAATCTTTACAATTTTTATTTATAAAAGATACATCAAAGGCTGCATTATGAGCAACCACCACAGAGTCTCCTATAAACTCTATAAATCTTGGAAGTATTTTATCTATAGTTTCCTTATCTTCTACCATATTATCAGTTATACTTGTAAGCTCTGTTATTTTATCCGGTATATTCCTTTCAGGATTTACAAATTCACTAAATCTATCTATTACTTTTCCATTTTCTATCTTTACTGCACCTATTTCAATAATTTTATCATTTTTACTTGAAAATCCTGTAGTTTCTAAGTCAAAAACTACAAAAGTATCCTCTATAGTTTTATCTTCTGCCTTAGATACAATAGGTACACCATCATCTACAAGATAAGCTTCTATTCCATATATAACTTTTATGTTACTTTTTTTAGCCGCGTTCATAGCATCTGGGTAAGCCTGAACTACACCATGGTCCGTAATAGCTACTGCTTTATGACCCCATTTAGCAGCTCTTTTTACTAATTCTGATACTGGTGTCATTCCATCCATAGCACTCATTTGACTATGCATATGAAGTTCTACTCTTTTTTCCTCCGCTATATCCATTTTCTCTATTTTTGTAGTTTTTACTATATCCTTTGCCATTATTACACATTCTCTTGCATAAGGATCATTCATTACTTCTCCTCTAACCTTACAATAAAGACCTTCCTTTATTTCTTCTATTATTCTATCTGCATCCTTAGGTCTTGGGAAAAATTTAACTGTCATAGAATTAGTATAATCTGTTATAAAGAATGTTACTATTTTTCTTCCAGTTTTTGTTTCTATAACTTCTTTTTTAAATATATCTCCACACACTACAACTATACCAGAATTTTCATTTAGATCTTTCATGAATATACTATCTTCTCTTATACTTCTTCCCAATATGATAGAATTATCCTTACTTTCATTTTCACTAGGCTTTAGAGAATTTTCTTTTTTAACTACTTTCTTTTCTTTAGATTTAATTTCGCTTAAAACATTTTTTATCATAGACTTTTCCATGATTTCTATAGTCTTAAAGTAGTCCTCTTCATTAAATGACTTATCATATTCTAATTTTACATTACACTTTATTCCAAATATATCCCTTATATAGGATTTTAATTTGCTTTCAAATCTATTTTTGGAAAGAAATCTACATAAAAATTCATTATTGTAGGTTATGTTTATGCTATCCTCTGAAACCTCTCTTTTAGATTTTAAAAGACAATCTCTAGCAATAGGTACAGAAGAAGAGGCTAAATTTACTATATCAACCCAATATTTTTTTGAAAGTTCCTCTAAAGTAACATGAGATAGATCCTTATAGCAAATTATCTCAAAGTCTTCTATCATAGAAAATCTATCTTTTAATATATTTTTTATGTGTGACTCTTTTTCTTTAGTAAAATTTTCAATGGATTTTAGTATTATTTTTAATTTATTTTTCTTTCTAAAATACTGAACTCTTACTATTTTTATTTCTTTATCTATATCAAACTCTTCTTTATTTATTTCCTTTTGCAAATCGCTAACTGAAGTACTCTCCATATTATTCCTCCTAAGAATAATGTTACGCATTAAAACATAATAAATATATTATCATATTTATAAAAATAAAAAAATGAATTTCAACTTAAAATTTAAAGTAAATTTATCTAATAGACATACCCATAAAATAATACAGGTAGCTCCTTTGATAAATATTTCTAGCGCTTAAGACTTCACTCCAAACAAAAGTTAAAATTCTTTATATACTCTATACTTTATGTATGTTGAAATTCAAATTAATTTAAATAAAATAAAACATAAATAAACTACATCTTCTCTATTTCTTTTATAAGCTCTTCTATTATATATTCTTCCTTAACTTTTTTTATAACCTGCCCCTTTTTAAATATAAGACCTTCTCCTTTTCCTCCTGCTATACCTATATCTGCTTCTCTTGCTTCCCCAGGGCCATTAACTACACATCCCATTACAGCTACTTTAATATTCTTTTTACAGTTTGAAAGTCTTTTTTCTACTTCTTCAGCTATAGATATTAAATCTATATTAGTTCTTCCGCAAGTTGGACAAGATACAAATTCTATTCCTTCCTTTACATAACCTAAAGACCTTAATATTTCTTTTCCTATTTTAATTTCTTCTATAGGATCTCCTGTAATAGATACCCTTATAGTATCACCTATGCCTTCTGATAATAGAGTACCTATCCCTACGCTAGATTTTATAGTTCCTCTAAAAGTAGTTCCTGCTTCTGTAACTCCTAAATGCAGTGGATAGTTTACTTTTTCTGATATTAATCTATAACTTTCTATCATCTGCATAACATTAGAAGATTTTATAGATATTACTATATCATTAAAATTACACTTTTCTAATATGGTTACATGTTGAAGTGCGCTTTCTACTAATGCTTCCGGACATACCTTCCCATATTTACCTAATATATCCTTTTTTAATGAACCTGAATTTACTCCTATTCTTATAGGAATAGATCTTTCTTTTGCAGCTTCTGCTACCATTTTAACTCTTTCTATAGAACCTATATTTCCTGGATTTATTCTTAAAGCATCCACTCCATTTTTTATAGATTCTAAAGCTAATTTATAATCAAAATGTATATCTGCTACTACTGGAATTTTGGATTCTTTAGTTATTATTTTTAAAGATTCACTAGCTTCTATATCCGGTACTGCACATCTTATTATATCACAACCCATTTCATCTAATCTTTTTATTTGATTTAATGTACTTTTAGCGTCTCTAGTATCTGTATTTGTCATGGATTGTATAGAAACAGGAGCATCTCCTCCTACATATATATTTCCTACTTTAACTTTTCTAGTTAGTTTTCTCTCCATTGTTTCATCTCCTAGCTTTACCCCCATCTAATAAAATTAATAAATTCATAATTTCAATTTAGAATTTTTATCAATTTCCCTTTATATTTATTTGAATCATACCCAAAAGCGTCTTTGTTTTTCTAATATTTAATCCAATTAAAATTTTATTGGATATAATATATCCTTTATAGTTACTAAAACCATAAGCCCCATTAATATAGCAAAACCTATATAATTTACAAATCCTACTTTATTTTCATCCACTCTTTTTCCTGTAATAGCTTCAAATAAAAATAATAATATATATCCTCCATCTAAAGCTGGGAAAGGTATAATATTAAATATAGCTAGTTGTGAACTTATATAAGCTGCAAATGCCATTAAGCTCATTATACCTGCCTGAGCTGCTTTTCCTGAAACTTTAATTATAGTTAGTGGTCCTCCCACATCATTTTTAGAAATTTTTCCTTGAAATAAAGTTCCAAAAAATCCAAAGGTTTGTTTTATCAAAGATCCAGTTTGTTTAAATCCTTGTTTTATAGATTCATTAAAACTTAGATTTTCTATTAATGTAGGATATATTCCTATAACATATCTATTTTCTTTAGTATCTTTAATTGGAGTTAACTTAATATTATTCTCCTTATTATTTCTTATAAGCTTTAAATTTAACGGTTCTCCATTTCCTGTATAGATAATTGATTGAAAATCATCCCAAGTGGTTATCTTTTTATCATTAGCCTTTATTATTTTATCTCCTGGCATAAGTCCTGTTACTGCTGCTGGACTATTAGGTACTACTTTCTCTATTATAGGTGCTAAATATCCTCTTTGAGATGATATTATAGCAAATAAAACTATACTTAATACTAAATTCATAAAAGGACCTGCTACAACTACGCTTAATTTTCTTAAAGGAGATTTGTTATTAAAAGCTCTTTCATCAGTACTTTTTTCTTCGTCTCCTAGCATTTTTACATATCCACCTATTGGTAAAAGTTTTATTAAATATTCTGTTTCTTTACCCTTTATTCCTATAAGTTTAGGACCCATACCTATAGAAAATTCTTCCACCTTCACACCATTTGCCTTAGCCATAATAAAATGACCAAATTCATGTACTAAAACTAGTATGCCAAAGGCTAAAACAGCTGCTACTATATACATTAATTAACCTCCTTTAAAATTCTAACCTTAAATTAAATTTTACTATATATCATACTTCTTTTCTAAATATTCTCTAACTTCTTTATCTATATTTATTATATTTTTTAATGTAGCTTCCACAGGTTTATAAAATTTATTCATGCACTCTTCTAATAAGTCACCTATGCATAAAAATTTTATTTTTTCTCTTAAAAATAAATCTACCGCTACCTCATTGGCTCCATTTAATATAGCTGGCATTATTCCACCCTTTTTCCCTGCTTCATAAGCTAATTTTAAAGGTAAAAATGTATCCATATCTGGTTTTTCAAAAGTTAAACTAGATATTTCATAAAAATCTAAGGATTCTATTTGTGATTTTTTTCTATTAGGATAATTCAAAGCATATTGTATAGGTAATCTCATATCAGGAACTGCCATTTGTGCTATTATACTTCCATCTTTATATTCCACCATAGAATGAACTATACTTTGTGGATGCACTACTACTTTTATATTTTCATAAGCTACATCAAATAAAAAATGAGCTTCTATAACTTCTAATCCTTTATTCATTAATGTAGCAGAATCTATAGATATTTTCCTGCCCATATTCCACTTAGGATGTTTAAGAGCATTTTCTGGTTTTACATCTATAAGTTCTTCCTTTTTTCTTCCTCTAAAAGGTCCTCCTGAAGCTGTTACTATTATATTTTTAACTTCTTCTTTTTTATTTCCCCTTAAACATTGAAAAATAGCTCCATGTTCTGAATCTACGGGTAATATATTTACATTATGCTCTTTAGCTTTACTAATAACCAATTCTCCAGCCACTACTAAAGTTTCTTTGTTGGCTAAAGCAATATCTTTTCCACTTTCTATAGCTTTTATAGTAGGAACTAATCCTATCATCCCTACCACAGAAGTAACTACTATATTTACTTCCTCTAATGTACTTATATAAACCATTCCTTCCATGCCTTTTAAAACTTTTGTATCTACTTTATTATTTGCACAAAAATCTTCTACTACTTTAAAAGCATGTTCCTCCATTAAAACTGCATATTTAGGTTTAAACTCTTTTATAATCTCTATGACTTTTTCATAACTTTTATTTGCAGATATAGCTATTAATTTTAATTCTTCCTTCTCTTTTCGTATTACATCTAAAGTTTGTGTTCCTATAGACCCTGTTGCTCCTAATATAGTTATGTTCTTCAAAATGTCCTCTCTCCTCTAACAACTTTCATTTAAGTTTTTACAAATTCTTTAAGGGTTATTATATATAGGGGACCTAAAAGTAATCCTAAAAATCCTAAAATTTTAAACCCTATATATATAGATATTATTATAGCCAAAGCAGGCAACTGAAGTTTAGAACTCATAAATTTAGTTTCTAATATTTGTCTCGATATTATTAACAATAAATAAAGACATATAAGGCCTAAAAACATTACATAATTTTTAATATAAAATTGATATAATATTAAAGGTAAAAAAATTACAACTGTTCCTATGTAAGGTAACATGTCTAATATACCACATAACGCACCTAATATTAAACAGTTATTTATATTTAATATTTTTAAGCCTATTATAGTTTGAAATGTAGTAAATATAACTAAAAAACATTCTATTTTTATTATTTCCTTTAATTTATATATTTTATCTCTAATTTTTTCAAATTCATTAGTACCTATATATTTTTTAATATTTTCTAATATAGCATATTTATCCACCAAAATAAAGTATATAGACAGGCTAGCTATAAAATATGCAAAAATCCATTCTGTTGTATAACTAGCGCCTTTTCTGAAAAATTCACCATTTAACAAAGCCACATCTATATTATTTAAATTTTTGTTAAATATGTGTTTGTTTATGTTTAATATTTTATTTAAATCATTTATGAAACAATCTATTTCTGTCTTAAAATTATAATAATATCCTTTTAATGACATTAAATTATTATAAATAAAATTTCCTATCAAAAAAATTAATAAAAACAATGTAATATTTACCAAAATTATACTTATAATAGAATTCACATTATTATTGAATATATTTTTACTACATAAAAAATTATAAATAGGATTACATAAAAAAAGTAAAACTACTATTATAAAAAATGGCTTAAAATAATTTTTAACTAATAAGGCCAATAAAAAAATTATTATGAATATTATTATAGCATAGATTATATCCTTATATTTATGTTTATAATGCCTCAATACTTTTTCTCCTATTATTGCTTTCTAAATAAATATATTCATAATAAAGCATATATATTAAGTTCATTTACAAAAATAATTTCAAATATATTTTTAATTCAATTTCAAATATAAATTAGTATTTTTTATATTTACTATTCTATTATTTGATTTTTCTTTTTTGCCACCTTTATATTATTCCCTTTGTTCCTTTATTTATATTATTAATTTTATTTTTGTTCATATCAATATAAAAATTTAATAGATTTAGTTTTAAAAGACTTGTTCCAAAGATTATAAATTGTTTATTCCCTTTGAAATTTGCATATGTAAATTATTTAACAAATTGCATAATTATTTTTAAATATGATTATATAAATATATTGCATTAATACATTTCTTTAAACACAATATATTATATGTAGATTAGAGATCTTTTAAGTATTAAGTTTTATATATTAATAGTATATAAAAACAGATATTAAACTAAAATAATTATAAATAAAAAACTCAATCTAAAAACAAATATAGATTGAGTTTTTTATTTATAAATTATTTTAAAGTTGTAATATAAAAGTTAAATAATAATATACCGCTACTGAAGAAAATAAAATACTATCAAATCTATCCAGTATTCCTCCATGACCTGGTATTAAATTACTATAATCTTTTACTTCTGCATATCTTTTTATAGATGAAGCTACTAGGTCTCCAAATTGACAAACTATACCACATATAATACCTATTAATACGTAGTGTATAATTTCTATATTAACTCCAAATTTAAATATAATAATTCCAAATATAGTACAAGCTAAAGAAGCTCCTATTATTCCGCCTATAGAACCTTCTATAGTTTTTTTAGGACTTACCTTAGGACATAATTTATTCTTTCCAAAATACTTCCCTACATAATAAGCTGTAGTATCGCAAAGCCAAGCAGAAATAAATATAAGCCATACTAAATAATTTCCGTAAGTTTTATTATTAACTAAAACTATAAAACTAAAAAATATAGGCACATATAAAAAGCCTAAAAGAGTTATTGCCACATCTATAAAATTATACTTTAAATTTATAACCGGTATAGCTAAAAGTATAAAAACAGCTAATGTAACTATGTAAAAAATATTTTTATAATTTATAGTATTTAAAAGTGGTATATAATATATTAGACATAATAAGTATCCTATTACTTCTATAGGATGTATATCCTTATTTTTCACTACTTTATAAAACTCGTACATGCCGCCCAAAGAAAGTGCTAATATACCCCACTTTAAAAATACTCCTCCTATAAATAGGAATATTACAAAAGGTGCTAACACTAAAGCCCCTATATATCTACTATTCATCTTATTCTCTCCTATTCTAAAAGGTTATTTTACAGCTCCAAATCTTCTATCTCTATTTTGATAATCATATATAGCTTTATGAAGATGCTCTTTTTTAAAATCAGGCCATTTTATGTCTGAATACCAAAATTCTGAATAAGCACATTGCCACAATAAGAAATTACTTATCCTTTTTTCTCCACTAGGTCTTATTATTAAATCTGGATCAGCCATGCCTTTTGTATAAAGGTAATTGGAAATAATATCTTCATTTACTTCCTCTTCTCTTATCTTTCCTACTTTCATATCCTCATACATATTTTTTACTGCTCTTATTATTTCATCTCTTCCACCATAATTTAAGGCTAAATTTAATATTAAACCTGTATTATTTTCAGTCTCTTCATAGGCTTTCTTCAATTCATTTACACATACTTCTGGTAATTCTTCTATATCCCCTATTGCATTAACTACTACATTATTTTCATTAAGTTCTTTCACTTCTTTTCTTAAATACTGAACTAATAAGGACATAAGAGCACTAACTTCATCCTTAGGCCTCTTCCAATTTTCTGTAGAAAAAGCATATAAGGTTAAATACTTAACACCTAAATTATTGCATTCTTTCACTATTTCTCTTATAGTTTCAACGCCAGCTTTATGGCCCATAGTTCTAGGTAAATTTCTTTCTTTTGCCCATCTTCCGTTCCCATCCATTATGATAGCAATATGTTTTGGTATATTATTCTTATCTATATTTATATCTACATTAACTTTTTTGTTACTTGAAAAAAATTTTTTCATAAAAGTACCTCCAACATATCTACTTTAGATTATTAAAAAACCTGCTAATAAGCAGGTTATATATTTATATAGATAGTATTTCCTTTTCTTTTGCACTTATTATAGAATCTACCTCTTTTATAAATTTGTCTGTCTTCTTTTGAATATCTTCTTCTGCTTTTTTAATATCATCTTCTGAAACATCATCTTTTTTTAGATTCTTAATATCATCATTGCAATCTCTTCTTATAGATCTTATAGCTACTTTTGTTTCTTCTCCAGCCTTTTTAACAGTCTTAACTATATTTTTTCTTGTTTCTTCTGTCAATTCTGGTATGATAAGTCTTATTACAGCACCATCATTAGAAGGATTTAAACCTAAATCTGATTTTAATATAGCCTTTTCTATAGCTCCCATAGAACTCTTATCCCAAGGTTGTATTGAAAGAACTCTTGCTTCTGGTACAGATATATTAGCTAATTGATTTAACGGAGTCATAGAACCATAATATTCAGCTTCTATTCTATCAAGCATAGCTGGATTAGCTCTACCAGCTTTCATTGAAGATAATTCTCTTTTTAAAGCTTCAATGCTTTTCCCCATTTTGTCATCTGCTTTTTTAAATATTTCTTTTATCATTTAAATAACCTCCCCTTATTTTGAATTTGAAACTAAAGTGCCTATTTCTTCCCCAGTTACAGCCTTTATTATATTACAAGGCTTATCTAATCCGAAAACTAATATAGGAATATCATTATCCATACATAGAGAAGTAGCAGTAGAATCCATTACTTGTAATCCTTGTTCTAGCACTTCTATATAAGATAAATTATTATATTTTATAGCATCATCATATTTATGAGGATCTTTATTATAAACACCATCTACCTTTTTAGCAAGTAATATAACATCTGCTTCTATTTCAGCTGCTCTTAGTGCAGCTGCTGTATCTGTTGAAAAATATGGATTACCTGTGCCAGATGCAAATATTACAACTCTTTCCTTTTCTAGATGCCTCATAGCTCTTCTTCTTATAAATGGTTCTGCAATTTCTTTCATTTCTATAGCAGTTTGAACTCTAGTATTAACTCCAAGTTGTTCTAATGAATCTTGAAGAGCTAAAGCATTTATACAAGTAGCTAACATTCCCATATAATCTGCTGTAGTTCTATCCATACCTGAACCACTTCTACCTCTCCAAATATTTCCTCCACCAACTACTGCGCCTACTTCTATTCCCATGTCAATTAATTTTTTTATTTGTTCTGATATTTCCTTAGTAAAATCAAAATCAATTCCAAAACCTTTTTCACCTGATAAAGCTTCTCCTGATAACTTTAGCATAACGCGCTTATACTTTGGTTCATTCATCTATATTATACCTCCAAATTATTCTAAATTAAATATATTATGTATTATAATTTCATTTTAGGTTAAAAGAAATTGAACATTCCTATAAAATACTTGTGATATCTCTAGAAACCATTTCCCTATGAATAACATTTGTATAAGACCTTATTTAGTCAAATTCATTATAATTATATCATATAAATTTATATAATAGTCACTTTCTATACTATAGCTAAAGTATATACTATATAATTTTCTTAATAAGAATATACCAAATAAAATCCTGTTAAGAGCAAATCTTTTTTATAATTTTAAATTTCTATGATTTTATATATTTCTTATAGAATTGATTATTACCTTATTTTTCAAAAAAAGAGAACACTCAGTGTTCTCTTTTTTAATTATTTGCCTTGGTTCATTTGTCTTTGAACTTCTTCAGCAAAGTCTTCTTCTTTCTTTTCTATGCCTTCACCTTTTTCGTATCTTACGAAAGCTTCTACAGTTATATCTGCACCGATTTCTTTTGATTGTTCTTGTAAGTATTTAGTTATAGTATAATCTCCGTTTTTAACCCAAAGTTGTTCAACTAAACAATTTTCTTTGTAATATTTATTGATTCTTCCCATAACCATTTTTTCAACAACTTTTTCTGGTTTTCCTTCATTTAAAGCTTGAACTCTATATATTTCTTTTTCTTTTTCTAAAGTATCAGTGTCAACACCATCTCTATTTAAGAATAGTGGATTTGTTGCTGCAACTTGCATTGCTACATCTTTAGCTATTTGAACTAATTTTTCATCTTCCTTTTCGCAAGCTAATTTTACAAGAACACCAATTCTTCCACCACCATGAATATAGCTTGTTATAACACCTTTATCTACTGAAAGTTTAGCTATTCTTCTTAGGTTCATGTTTTCACCTAATTTAGCTATTAATTCAGTTATTGCATCTTTAACTAACTTGCTTTCATCTGCTATATATTTTTCTTCTAATAATTCTTCTGCAGTTGAAACATTTGAAAGAGCTGCTTGTTTTGATAAATTGTTTGCTAACTCTACAAATAATTCGTTTACTGAAACGAAGTCTGTTTCACAGTTGAATTCTATTATTGATCCATTTTTCATATCTTCAGATATGTATGTGCTTACAATACCTTCTGCTGCTACTCTACCTGATTTTTTAGCTGCTGCTGCTAAACCTTTTTCTCTTAATACTTCTATAGCTTTTTCTAAATCTCCATCACATTCAGATAAAGCTTTTTTACAATCCATCATTCCTGCGCCAGTTTTTTCTCTTAAATCTTTTACCATTTTAGCACTGATCATTATATCTTCCTCCTACTTTAACTAATTTAAAAGGTAAATGAGAGATTAGTCTCACCTACCTTATATTTTTCATTTATAATAGCTAAATTATTCTGCTAATTGTTCACCTTGTCTTCCTTCAAGAACAGCATCCGCCATTTTTGCTGCTATTAATCTTACGGCTCTTATAGCATCATCATTTCCTGGAATTACGAAATCTACTTCGTCTGGATCACAGTTAGTATCTACTATAGCTACAACTGGAATTCCAAGTCTTTTAGCTTCTAATATAGCATTCTTTTCTTTTCTTGGGTCAACAATGAACATAGCTCCTACATTGTTTGCATCTAGCTTTCTTATTCCGCCTAGGTTCTTTTCTAATTTTTCTCTTTCATTTTTTAATTTTATAACTTCTTTTTTAGGAAGAACTTCGAATGTTCCATCTTCTTCCATTTTATCTAACTCTTCTAATTTTCTTATTCTAGCTGTTATTGTTGTGAAGTTTGTTAACATTCCACCTAACCATCTGTTGTTAACAAAATGCATTTCTGATCTTTTAGCTTCTTCTTCTATAGCTTCTTGAGCTTGTTTTTTAGTTCCTACAAATAATACATCTTTTCCTTCTTCTGCAACTGATCTTAAGAAGTTATAAGCTTCTTCTACCTTTTTAACTGTTTTTTGTAGGTCAATAATGTAAATTCCATTTCTTTCTGTAAATATGTATGGAGCCATTTTAGGGTTCCATCTTCTTGTTTGATGTCCAAAGTGAACACCTGCTTCTAATAATTGTTTCATTGATATAACTGACATAAATTTACCTCCTTGGTTTTTCCTCCACTATCCTCATATTTATAAACTACCTCTTAAGGCACCATTTATAAAATTAGATAATGTGTGTATTTTCTCCTTAGGTAGTATATCATACCCTACTATGTTATTCAATAATAATTTCAAAAAAATTTTGGCATATTTTTATCCACTAATTTCCTACCTAAGAATTATTTCATGATTATACTAAAAAATAAAGAAGTCCTAAGACTCCTTTATTATTTTATCTTCTTTAATTCTTCTAAAAGTTTATCATTTAATATTCTAATGTGAGTACCTTTCATACCTAGGGATCTTGATTCAATTACCCCTGCACTCTCAAATTTTCTTAATGCATTCACTATAACAGATCTTGTTATTCCAACCTTATCTGCTATTTTAGATGCTACTAATAATCCCTCTGTGCCATCTAACTCATTAAATATATGTTCTACAGCTTCTAATTCTGAATAAGATAATGTTCCTATAGCTAATTGAACCACAGC
The DNA here is from genome assembly GCA_019933195.1 of Clostridium sporogenes. Taxonomy (NCBI): domain Bacteria; kingdom Bacillati; phylum Bacillota; class Clostridia; order Eubacteriales; family Clostridiaceae; genus Clostridium; species Clostridium sporogenes. The sequence continues at coordinate 3,515,311 of CP082942.1, read as the reverse complement.
TTTTTTTCTTGCTTCTTCTTCTATTTGATCCTGTTTTGATCTTAATATTTCAAGACCAATTATTGTAGCACTGTATTCTGCTAACACTAAATCTTCATCAGTAAATTCTTTATCAAATCTAGCTAATAATAATGTACCTAGTCTCTCTCTGTTTCCGTTTATAGGAACTATTGTTGATAATTTATTATTTATTTGACAATCTTTTAAATCATCAAATACGCATTTATCATGATTAGGTGAATTGGGTAAAGTTTCATTTACATTTAACAATTTATTATTGTAAAAATCCGGGAATCTATTTTCTTTTAAAACAACTTCTCTCACTTCGTCACATTCAAATCCTGCATAAAATTTAGATCCCAATATTTTTCCTTTTCTACTAATTATATATACATTGCATTGTAAAACATCGCTTAATAAATCACATATATCTTCAAAATCTACTGGTTCTGTACCTGATTTTTGCAATATTCTATTCAACATTCTTGTTTTATCTAGTAATGAATTCATAGGTTTTCCTCCTTATATTACCTCTTCTACTTTAATTTATATATTGATTTCTGCTGCTTTTTATATTATGTCTTGAAAAATTTTGACTATTAAAAATATTTAGAATTGTTGCCTGTCCTTATCTATAATAACATAAGGGTTTGTTTATTTCAACATTTAAAATATAATAAATAACAATTATTCATATAAATTAATTATTAATGCACTATTCCTTATTATTTAAATATTTTTTATGTTTACACTCTGAGTTAGAACATTCATAATATTCACCTTTAGCTTTACTTTGTTTTTTTACCATATAGCTTCCACATTCTTCACATTTATCTTTTACAGGCTCTGACCAACTTACAAAGTCACAATCTGGATAGTTACTACATCCATAAAACTTTCTGCCTTTTCTACTTTTCTTTATTAAAACTTTTCCATTTCCACATTTAGGACATTCAACATCTATTTCTTCTACTATAGGCTTAGTATTTTTACAATCTGGATATCCTGGACATGCTAAAAAATCTCCATATCTTCCATGTTTAATAACCATATTTCTTCCACATTTTTCACATATTACATCTGTTACTTTATCCTCAATGGTTATTTTTGCTATTTCTTTTTCCGCTATTTCTATAGATTTTATTAAAGGTTCAAAGAAATCATTTACTACTTCTCTCCATGATTTTTTCCCTTCCTCTATATAATCTAATTTATTTTCCATATCCGCTGTAAATTCTAAATCTACTATTTGTTTGAAATATTCACTTACTATGTTGTTTACTATATCTCCTAGTTCTGTAGGTTTTAAAGTCTTTTTCTCTCTTTCCACATATTTTCTATCTAATATTGTAGATATAATAGGAGCATAGGTACTTGGTCTTCCTATACCGTTTTCTTCCAAAGTCTTTACTAATGAAGCTTCTGAATATCTAGCTGGTGGTTGAGTAAAATGCTGACTTTTATTTATAGACTTTTCTTTTAAAACTTCATTCTCTTCCAACTCAGGTATTTTTATACTATCTTTTTCTTCTTCTGTAGAATATTCATATACCTTCATGAAACCATCAAAGAATATTAAAGATCCACTAGCTCTTAATCCATATTTCCCATTTTCTATACTTATAGATGTGGAATCTAAAATACAAGAAGCCATTTGACTTGCTACAAACCTTTTCCATATTAATTCATATAATTTATATTGTTGTGGAGTTAAACTTTCCTTAGCCAATGTAGGAGTTATTTCAACATTGGTCGGTCTTATAGCTTCGTGTGCATCCTGTATATTTTTCTTTCCTTTAAAAACTCTTGGAGTCTTTGGTATATATTCATCCCCAAAATTATTTTTTATATGCTCTAAAGTTGATTTTTGAGCTTCTTCTGCTATTCTTATAGAATCTGTTCTCATGTAGGTTATAAGACCTACTGCTCCAAATCCTTTAATATCTATACCTTCATATAATTGTTGAGCTATAGACATAGTTTTTTTCGTAGAAAAATTTAATTTTTTATAAGAATCCTGTTGAAGAGTACTTGTTGTAAAAGGTGCTAATGGATTTTTATTTTTCTTCGTTTTCTTTATTTTTTTTACATTAAATTCACCTTTTTTTAAGTCATTTATTATTTCAATAGCTTCTTCTTCATTATTTATTTCTATTTTTTTACCTGATTTAGTAGTAAGTTTAATTATAAAAGGTTTCTTATTTTTTTCTTTATGTACCTCGCATTCTATAGTCCAATATTCTTGAGGTATAAATTCTTCAATTTCTCTTTCCCTATCACATATCATTCTTAAAGCAACAGATTGAACTCTACCTGCACTTAATCCCCATTTAACTTTATTCCATAATATAGGGCTTATTTTATATCCCACTAACCTATCCAAAACTCTTCTTGCTTGTTGAGCATCTACTACATTTTCATTTATTTTTCTCGGAGATTTTATTGCTTTCTTTATAGAAGTTTTAGTTATCTCATTAAATTCTATTCTGCATTCTTCACTTTCATCTATTTTAAGTACATGAGCTAAATGCCAAGAAATAGCCTCACCCTCTCTATCTGGGTCTGTTGCTAAATATACTTTAGAACTTTTTTTAGCTTCTTTTCTAAGTTTATCTAAAAGTTCACCTTTTCCTCTTATTGTTATATATTTAGGGTTATAATTATTTTCTATATCAACACCTAATTGACTTTTAGGTAAATCTCTTACATGTCCCATTGATGCCTCAACTACATAGTTTTTTCCTAAATACTTCTTTATGGTTTTAGCTTTTGCTGGTGATTCTACTATTACTAAATTTTGTCCCATTCTATTTCTCTGGTAAGACTAATAACCAGAGTCACACCCCCTTGCCTTATATACTAATTTAAAATTACATCTTTTATGATGGTACTATTTTTATTAAACCTTAGTGAGAATTATACATTAATTTAATGCTATATCAATTGATTCTTATACTCAAATAGAACTTCTTTAAAACAATTAAATATATCCATTTGAATATTAGAAAAATTTATCCAAGTGCTTAACTCCTGCTTTCATAAAGAAGCAACTATTCCAAATCTTAAACATTCAAATTTATAAATAAAAAACGAATAAATGCTAAATTAAAACAATCTAGTTATACCAAGTGTTGATTTGCTAATAATAGCTTTTTCAAAAACTCTCAGAGCATTTCTAATAATATCACTGGGATAAACAGTTTTTTATAATATTTATATATAACTATAAACACTTTTATGTGCAATATATAAACTCTACATTTTTATATTATACTCTACCCATTAGGATTTAACATAATAGTTGCCAGCCAAACAAATTATTTCTTTTTTTAGCTGCAATTCAAATAATACCTCATATAAATGTTTTATGTCAATATCCATTAATTTTAATAAGTCATCTATATGTTTCGGCTCATGGCTTAACACATTATAAACTTTTCCTTGTAAGCTATTCTTTGAAATCACATTGTTATCCTTATTATTATTTAATTTTATTTTTTCTATACCTATATAATCTAATATATCTTCTACATTTGTAAATACATAGGCACCTTCTTTTATAATTTTATTTGTACCTATGCTCTCTTTAGAAAATATGGAACCTGGAACTGCTACTACATCTTTTCCTTGTTCTAAAGCTATTTCTGTAGTTATTAATGACCCACTTTTTTCTCCTGCTTCTACGACTATTACTATATCACTCAAACCACTAATTATCCTGTTCCTTCTAGGGAAATTATATGATAAAGGTGGCGTTCCTGGTAAAAATTCAGATATTACACAGCCATCCTTACTTATAATATCATATATTTTTTTATTTTGCTTTGGATATACAACATCAATGCCACTACCTAAAATTGCTGTAGTAAATCCATTATTCTCTATACAATATAAATGAGCATAATAATCTATTCCCTTAGCCATACCACTAACTACCATTACATTGTTCTCTGCCAAAACCTCACTTATAATCTTTGTTACCTTCATACCATAAATAGAACATTTTCTAGAACCTACAATAGCAGCAGATTTAATTACACTAAATTTTTCTATGTTTCCTTTATAAAACAATATGGCTGGCGCATCTTCATAATTTCTTAATTTAGCTGGATATTCTTTTTCCATATAATTTATTATTTTAATATTATCTTTTAGCATCTTATTTTTCATATTACTTATTTTTTCTTTATCCCAGGCTATTTTAAAATTATTAATTACTTTGACTATATTTTTATTTATGTTTTTTTCATATTTAAAATTCTGAACATAATCAAATATATTATGTACAGATTCAAGCTCTTGTAATAATTTTATTTTTATATTATTTGAAACCTTAGCACTAGCATACCATAAATTTAACTCTATCATTTTATCACCTTTTTATAATTTTATCCGATGACTATCCGCTCTAATACTACAATCTTATCAAAAATTGAAGTAAAGAGTGGCTAGGCTCTTTAATAGCTATTTCATAAACTTTAGTTAAAATAAAAACTACAACTAAAGCTTAGAAGGCTATTTATCTTTCAATTGTAGTCAAATATTATTATTTTATTCACTTTTAACATATAAAAAATAAATACTTATAAATACTTATATATTTAATATAAGTAGTCAATAATCTATATAACATAAAGATATATTTTATAAATTATCTATTAAATAACATATATATTAAATTTATGAGGTGATTTTTTTGACTAGTAAAGTAATTACAGCTGCTTTAAATGGAGCTTGTTGTAATTTAATATCTGTAGAAGTAAATATAAGTCATGGTCTTCCTTCCTTTAATATAGTAGGTCTTGCCGATACCTCTGTTAAAGAATCTAAAGAAAGAGTTAAGGCAGCAATAGAAAATTCAGGATATGAATTTCCTATAAGCAAAATAACAGTAAATCTATCCCCTGCTGATATGAAAAAAGAAGGTTCTTCTTTTGATTTACCTATAGCCATTGCTATATTAGCTGCTACAGAGCAAATCAATAATGACTCCTTAAAAGGCTATATAATTTTAGGTGAACTTTCACTATTTGGTGAAATAAATAAAATAAGAGGCGCTCTTCCTATAGCATTAGAAGCTTTAGAAAACAATTATTTTAATTTTATAATACCTATAAGTAATGCTAACGAATGTGCTATGTTAGATAAAATAAATGTTTATCCATTTTCACATTTAAAAGAAGTGATTCATTTCATTTGTTATAAAGATTTACTTCCATATAAAATTGATAAATCTACTATATATTCAAGTAAAGAGAAGGGGAAAGATTTCTCTGAAATAGCTGGTCAGGAAAGTTCAAAAAGAGCTTTAGAAATAGCCGCAGCAGGATCTCATAATATAATAATGTCTGGTCCTCCCGGTTGCGGTAAAACTATGTTAGCAGAAAGATTTCCTTCCATAATTCCTAATTTAAATTATGAAGAATCTTTAGAAGTAACTAAAATATATAGCATAGCTGGTAAATTAGGCAAAAATGGTTCATTAATAACTAAACGCCCCTTTAGGAATCCTCACAGTACTTCTTCTCAAGCAGCTTTAACCGGTGGTGGAACTCATTTAACTCCTGGAGAAATTTCTTTAGCTCATAATGGTATTTTGTTTTTAGATGAGATATTAGAATTTAAAAAAGAAGTTCTAGAAGCTTTAAGACAGCCTTTAGAGGATAAAAAAATAACCATAAGTAGATTTAGTGGTACTGCTACCTATAGCTCAAACTTTATATTACTAGGAACTTTAAATCCCTGTCCCTGTGGTTTTCTAGGTTCTGAAAAGCCTTGTCGTTGTAGTGATTATGAAATAAAAAGATATCTAAATAAGCTTTCTGGTCCTCTTTTAGATAGAATTGATATTTTTACCTTTGTACCTTCTTTATCTTATAGTGAGATAAAAAATAATAAGACATCTGAGTCTTCTGACACTATAAAAGAAAGAGTATATAAAGCACGAGAGATTCAAAGAAAAAGATTTATTAATGAAGGAATCTATAATAATTCCCAAATGAAAAGAATTCACTTAAAAAAATACTGTAATTTAAATAATGAAGCTTCAAATATATTAGAAAAAATATATGATAGATTTAATTTAAGTGTACGCTCTTATGGTCGCATACTTAAAGTTGCTAGAACTATAGCTGATTTAAATAATAATAATAAAATTCAAAAGGAAGATATAATAGAAGCTCTACAATATAGGAAATTTGTGGATACTGATGTAATATGATGAAAGGTGATGTTTATGCACTATTGCAATAAAGATATTGGTTATTTTGGTGAAACTATAGCTACTAATTATATAAAAAATCAGGGATACATTATATTGGAAAAAAATTTTAGATGTAAACTAGGTGAAATAGATATAATAGCTAAAGATAAAAATTTCATTGTATTTATAGAGGTTAAAACTAGATATAGTTCTTTCTATGGTAGTCCTAGTGAATCTATAACTTTTAGAAAGCAAAATAAAATTTATAAAACAGCTCAATTATATATAATAAACAGAAATATCTATAATAAATCCTATTTTAGATTCGATGTAATAGAAGTAATCTTAAACACTTTTGATAATAGTTACTCTGTAAATCTTATCAAAAATGCTTTTCAAATATAATTAAATAATTCTTTTATATTTAAAAACATATATCATAATATTAAATTTTAACAGAATATATTTAAAATATAAAAATACACCTACATAAACATATTTATAACCTTTAATAGTAGCTAAACACTTTAAAATTTAAATTCAAGTAATTTTTACAATTAGCTTGTTGAATAATTAAATATATCATTTTTACTCAATAAATATTTTAATTGAATAAAATTTTTAGCTAAACAAATTAGTTTATACTTCTGGTGTATTTTCTATATTTATTTAATTATAATATATTTGATAAAAAACTCATTCTATGTATTTTAGAAGGTCCATATTTTTTTATTGCTTGTACATGCTCCTCTGTACCATAACCTGCATTATGATTAAAACCATACATACTTAACTCTTTTGAATATTGTTTCATCATATTATCCCTATATACCTTAGCTATAATAGATGCAGCTGCTATGTTAATACTTTTATTGTCACCTTTTATTATAAATTCATTTCTTGTATTCAAATTTTTAACTGCATACCCATCAGATAAAACTAAATCTGGTTTCACTTTAAGACCTTCCACAGCTCTTTTAAGCACTTCATTATTACTCCAAGCTATACCTCTCTCATCTATAGTTTTATTATCTACTAAAGCTATATTATAGCTTATAGCTCTTTCTCTTATTATTACATCTAATTCTTCTCTCTTTTTTTCTGAAAGTTTTTTAGAATCTTTTATATTAAGAATTCTTTGCATTTCCTCTACATTTAAATCTAAAACCACCGCAGCAGCCACAATAGGTCCTGCTAAAGGCCCTCTTCCAACTTCATCTACTCCTGCTATTAAATAATTGCTGCCATATCTTTTATCGAAACCATACATGTTATTTGTTCTTTTTATTTCTTCCTCATACCTGTTTAAAAACTTTTGAAGTGACTCTCCTAACTTCATAACATTTTTTCGAGAATCATTATTTAACTTTTCTATTATATCCTCAGTTTGTTTTTTTTGAGAGAATATAAATTCTTTTTTTATTTTGTCTATATATTCTTTTATTTCATTGTAACGTATATTTTCTATATTATTTATATTCATAACTATACCTCTATACTATTTTACTTTTTATACTTATAAAAGTGGATACATTACTTTAATGTATCCTTCTAATTTATATAATATTATTACTCTTCGTTACTATTCTCTATACTATCTATAATATCTTCTGGATCCTCTAAAGAAATAGCACCTAATTTTCCACCTCTAAATTCATCTAACAAAATTACAGATATTCTGTTATAATCTATTTCTCCTTTAGAAATTAGGGCTCCTCTTTTCCTGCCTATATTATCTAAATTATCTAAAGGATTTTCTTGTAATGATTCTAATTTATATCTTTTCATTAATCTTTCTGGATATTTATCTTGAATTTTTTCTACTAGTCTTAAAGCTAAAGTTTCTATATCCATAATTTCATCTTTAATAGCTCCTGTAAAAGCTAAATTTAGCTGTACCATTTCACTATCTAACTTTGGCCATAAAACTCCTGGCGTATCCATTAATTCTATATCTATCTTGGTTTTTATCCATTGTTTACTCTTTGTAACTCCTGGTCTATCTCCTACTTTAGCTATAGAATTCTTAGCCATTTTATTTATAAATGATGATTTTCCTACATTAGGTATACCTACTACCATAGCTCTATCTACTATTTTAACTAAGCCTTTATTTTTCATTCTTTCATGTTTCTCTTTTAACAGTTCATTTAATGTAGGTTTTATTTTATTTAACCCTTCTCCTGTTACGGAATTTACTGCTAAAACTTTTATATTATCTTCAGATAATGAGTTTATCCATTTCTTAGTTACTTTATCTTCTGCTAGATCCTTCTTATTTAAAAGAATTATTCGTGGTTTATTACCACATATATCTTCTATATCTGGATTTTTACTTGAACTTACTATTCTAGCATCTCTTATTTCTATTATGGCATCTACCATTTTTAAACTTTCTTTTATTTGTCTACGGGTCTTTGCCATATGACCTGGAAACCAATTTATGTTCATTTCTATATCCTCCCTCTATTTTCATCTCATGTGTATTAGCCTTAATGCTTTCTCCCACTATAAAAAAATAGTTATAACAAAATTAGTACTCTATATAAATCACTTACTATTAAATTGTCACTACATATAAGCAATCTACTCTAATTATAAACTATGGACTTAATCTAATTAAGGGTTATCCTATGTTAATATTTTTAAATATCTGATTTTATAAAGTGAAAGATAAAATATACTATCTCACTAAATGATGAATTGCTAACTTAAACTATAAAGGTAAAAATCTATCTCAAGCTAAAAATTTTATTTACTTTCAGAGTATAAACTACCAAACTTGTTAAAAGGATATATTCTTATTGCTGCTCTTCCTACTACTAATTTATAATTTACAAAACCAACATCTGGAAATCTACTATCTCTACTATGATTTCTGTTATCTCCCATAACGAATACTGAGTTTTCTGGAACTTTTACCTCGTTAAAATCTTCCATATACTTTTCTAATATATAGTTTTCTTCTTTAGCTTTACCATTTACATATACTTTATTATCATGTATACTCACTGTATCTCCTGGAACAGCTATAACTCTTTTTATAAATTTTTCTCTAGTATCTGATGGATATTTAATTACAACAATATCTCCATCCTTAGGTTTTCTAAAATAATAACTTACCTTTTCTACTATAAGTCTATCTCTATTATTTAATGTTGGATCCATAGAATGACCTTCTACGCTTACTGTTTCAAATACAAAAGTTATGATTAAAAAAGCTGCTATTACAGCTACTATTATAGATTTTACAACTTCCATTAATTCTTTTAACATAAAATCCACCCCTCTTATATGAAAAAAAGGGACTTATGCTAAAGCCCCTTATGTTCCATTATATTCTTTCTTTAACTTTTGCTGCTTTACCTACTCTATCTCTTAAATAGTATAGTTTAGCTCTTCTTACTTTACCTTTTCTTACAACTTGGATTTTTTCAATTAATGGTGAATTAACTGGGAAAGTTTTTTCAACTGCTACATTGTAAGCAACTCTTCTTACTGTGAAAGTTTCTCTTGCTCCACCATTTTGTCTTTTTATAACTGTTCCTTCAAATACTTGAACTCTTTCTCTAGTTCCTTCTTTGATTTTTTGGTGAACTTTTACAGTATCCCCTACATTGAATTTTGGTAAATCATTTCTTACTTGTTCAGCTTCTATAGCTTTTATAACTTCTAACATTGTGCATTCCCTCCTTTAATTTTTTGACGTTCTTGCCTAAATTATATAACTCAATATGTATAAGCAGAGGACCGCCCGTACTAGCACAAAATTTATTTTACCATAGTAAAAATCTTTATTCAATATTTTTTACAATTTTAAAAAAAATTTTCCTATTATTTTTTGTTAAAATCTTTTAATATTTTTTTATCTTCTTCTGTTAATTTATATGTATTAAACAAATCTGGCCTTACTTCATTAGTAATCATAAGGGATTTAGCTTTTCGCCATTTTTTTATATTTTCATGATGACCGGATAAAAGAACATCTGGTACGGCTTTTCCTTCAAATACAGCTGGTCTTGTATATTGAGGGTATTCTAAAAGGCCATTGTAAAAAGATTCATCCTCATAGCTCTCACTACTTCCTAGCACCCCGTCTACCAACCTACATATAGAATCTACTATAGGAATACAAGCCATTTCTCCGCCTGTCAAAACAAAATCTCCTAAAGATATTTCCATATCTATATATTCATAAGCCCGTTCATCTATTCCTTCATAATGTCCACATAAAAATATTAGTTCTTCCTCTTTGGCCAATTCTTTAGCCAAACTCTGATTAAAAGTTTTCCCTTTAGGTCCTAAAAATATAATTTTACCTTTATTTTCTTTTTTCACCGCTTTTATAGAATCAACTATAGGCTGTACTGACATTACCATGCCAGCTCCCCCTCCGTAAGGATAATCATCTACTTTTTTATGCTTGTTCATAGTATAATCTCTTATATTTACAGTGTTTATTTTTAAAATTTCATTTTCTATAGCCCTACCTATTATACTATGATTAAAGATAGAAAACATTTCTGGAAATAGTGTCAATACATCTATTCGCATTGCCATATCTCCAATGGTTTTATAGTTACAATTTTATTTTCTATATCTATATTGGTAACTATATCCTTTATAGCAGGTACTAATATTTCAACCTTTCCCTTTACCTCATATACATCATTGCTACCGGTTTTTATCACATCTGATATTTGTCCTATTTCTTCACCATTTTCATCTATAACTTTACAATTCATTAAATCTGCTATAAAATAACTTCCCTTTGGAAGCTTTACAGAATTTTCCCTTTTAATTTTTAAAAGCTTTCTTCTATATTTATTAGCTTCTTCTATAGAATCTATTCCTTCTATTTTTAAAACCACATTATTAGGTTGAAGTTTACAAGATAATATTTTTCTTACTTCTCCATCTATAAATACTTCTTTTAATTTTTTAAATCTTTTCATATCATCAGTTAAAGGATATACTTTCACTTCTCCCTTTATACCATGAGTATTTATTATTTCTCCTACTGCCAGAAACTCTTTCATATATCTTCTCTCCTCTAACCATTATATTATAATTATTCCCATTTTTCTTTTATAAATTCAACATCATGAAAATGTATTATATATCAAAAAGAGTTAGGTGCACCTAACTCTTCTAAATTATTTCAACAACAACTCTTTTGTTCTCTTTTATAGCTGCTGCCTTAACAACAGTTCTAATAGCTTTTGCTATTCTTCCCTGTTTTCCTATTACTTTTCCCATATCTTCAGGTGCAACTTTTAGTTCAAGGATTACGGATTGCTCTCCTAAAATTTCATTCACTTGAACTTGATCTGGGCTATCAACTAATGCTTTTGCTATAGTCTCAACTAAAGCCTTCATTTGAATACACCCCCAGTTAACTATTTAACAGAAATACCTGCTTTTTCAATTAATTTTTTAACTGTATCAGTTGGTTGAGCACCATTTTTTATCCAAGTTTGAACTTTTTCTTCATCTAATTTTATAGTTGAAGGTTCAGTTAATGGATTATAGTATCCTATTTCTTCTACAAATCTACCATCTCTTGGTGATCTAGAATCAGCAACAACTACTCTGTAAAATGGAGCTTTCTTAGAACCCATTCTTTTTAATCTCATTTTTACTGCCATGTTTTTCACCTCCTTTAAAATATATTTATTTAAAATGGTAATTTACCAAATAAACCTTTTTTAAATCCTTTTTCCATACCTTTCATTTGCTTCATCATTTTTTTAGAAGCCTGAAAATCTTTAAGAAGCTTATTTACATTCTGAACATTTGTCCCTGACCCCTTTGCTATCCTTCTTTTTCTAGAAGGTGATGAAGATATTAATGAAGGGTTTCTTCTCTCTTTTATAGTCATTGAATTAATTATAGCTTCTGTTTTTTTCATTTCTTTTTCACTAGAACTTAAATCTATATTTTTTAATTCTTTGGAATTCATTCCTGGCATCATTTCTAATAACTTATTAATAGGACCTAATTTTTTCATTTGCTGCATAGATTCTAAGAAATCTTCGAAGTTAAATTCTTGATTTAACATTCTTTCTCCAATTTCTTTAGCCTTCTCTTCATCTATAGATTGCTGTGCTTTTTCAATTAAAGAAAGCACATCTCCCATACCAAGTATTCTTGAAGCCATTCTATCTGGATAGAATACTTCTAAATCATTCATTTTTTCCCCTAAACCTACAAATTTTATAGGCTTACCTGTCATGGATTTAATAGAAAGTGCAGCTCCACCTCTTGTATCTCCATCCAGTTTTGTAAGTATTACACCACTTATATCTAGCTTTTCATTAAAATTGTTAGCTACATTTACAGCATCTTGGCCTGTCATAGCATCTACTACCAATAATATTTCATTTGGGTTTACTTCTTCTTTTATGTTATGAAGCTCATCCATAAGATCTTCATCTATATGAAGTCTTCCTGCTGTATCTATTATAACCACATTATTTTTATTATTTTTAGCATGTTCTATAGCAGCCTTAGATATATCCACAGGGTTTAATTTATCCCCCATAGTGAATACCGGAATATCAATTTGTTTACCAACTACTTGAAGTTGTTTTATCGCTGCTGGTCTATATACATCACAGGCTACAAGCAAAGGTCTTTTATTTCTCTGTCTAAGATGAAGAGCAAGTTTTCCTGCCATAGTTGTTTTTCCTGCCCCTTGAAGACCTACAAGCATTATAACTGTTAGTCCTGAAGTGGAAGAATTTAAAGTACTTTCTGTACTTCCCATAAGCTCTGTTAACTCTTCATTTACTATTTTTATAACCTGTTGACCAGGTGTTAAACTTTCAAGTACTTCATTACCCATACATTTCTCAGTAACATTTTTTATAAAGTTTTTAACAACTTTATAGTTAACATCTGCTTCTAATAATGCAAGTTTAACTTCCCTCATGGCTTCTTTTATATCTTTTTCTGAAAGCTTACCTTTACCTCTAAGCTTTTTTAAAGCATCCTGAAGTTTAGAAGCTAATCCATCAAATGCCATTATAATCCACTCCTAAATATTATCAATTATATATTTTTTTATATGATCAACTTCTTCAATATTTTCCTTTGTTATTTTGTTTAACATATCTATTAATTTTTCTTTAGAATTTTCTAAGTTTATAAATCTTTCCATCATATGAAGCCTTTCTTCATATTGAACAAGAGTTTTATGACATCTTTTAACTATGTCATGTACCGCTTGCCTGCTAGTGTTAGTTAGCTCTGATATTTCTTTTAATGAATAATCATTATTATAGTACAAGTCCATTATTTTATTTTGCTTTTCTGTAAGTAAACTACCATAAAAATCTAGTAGTAAGGACACTTCCACTATTTCTTTCATAAAATATCACAGATTTTAATCTAACTCCCTCTAATAATTTATGCTATACTTTAAAGTCTTCTTAATTTTAAAAATTATTCTATTAAACTCTAAAGTATTTGTTTTTTTAATTATTACATATTACCAACGAAATATATAATATCAAATTATTAAAAGGCTGTCAAGTATTTTTACTTAACAGCCTTTTAATAATTTTTAATAAAGCTTTAAAAAATTTAAAATCTATAAATTAAACTCTATTATAAATCCGAATTCATTTTTTATTTTACTATGTTATTAAAATAAAGCTTCTACAAATTCTTCAGGATTAAATTCTTGTAGATCCTCTATACCTTCTCCAACACCTATAAGTTTTACTGGTATATCTAATTGATCTTTTATAGATATTACTACTCCGCCTTTTGCGGTACCATCTAATTTAGTAAGTATTATACCATCTATAGGGCATGCTGACATAAATTCTTTTGCTTGTATAACAGCATTTTGACCTGTAGTAGCATCTAAAACTAATAATGTTTCTTTAGAAGCATCACTATATTCTCTTTCTAAAATTTTATTTATCTTTGAAAGTTCATTCATTAAATTCTTTTTATTATGCAGTCTTCCTGCAGTATCACATATTAATACATCTGCTTTTCTTGATTTAGCTGCTTGAACTGCATCAAAAACTACCGCTCCTGGATCTGATCCTTCTTGATGTTTTATTATATCTACTTTAGCTCTACTACTCCATACTTCTAGTTGATCTATAGCCGCTGCTCTAAAAGTATCTGCTGCTGCCATTATAACTTTATAACCTTGACCTTTTAATTTTGCTGAAACTTTTCCTATAGAAGTAGTTTTTCCTACACCATTAACTCCAATTATAAGCATAACCTTTGGAGTAATATCTGGTGTTATGCTTCCTTTTTCTTCCCCTAATATTTCTAGTATAACTCTTTTAAGGCAAGGTTTTATTTCTGCCGGATCCTTTATTTTTTCTTCTTTTACTTTTTCCCTTAATCTATCTATAATTTTTATAGAAGTGTCTACCCCTATATCTGCAGTAACAAGTATTTCTTCTAATTCTTCATATAAATCTTCATCTATAGTTACAGCTAAATTTAATACACTACTTATTTTATCTGTAAAACCGTCCTTAGTTTTTGTTAATCCTTCTTTTAATTTATCAAAAAATTTTCCAAACATAGTATCTCCCCTTTTATATGTCTATTATTTTATTCCATGACTCCCCCTATAGTACTCTAATCTTTTTAAAAGTATGAGTATTATAAGGGCTGTCTTCTCTTAATAACCATTTTCTAATCTTTAGTTGGACTAAAAACCACCTCTAAAGCTAAAAACTTCTTTTATAAAGTAGCTGCAACTTGATCTTTTGAAGTTAAATCTACAGATATAATCTTTGAAACACCTTTCTCTTCCATTGTAACTCCATATAGTGCATCGCAGGCTTCCATAGTTCCTTTTCTATGAGTTATAACTATGAACTGGCTATTTTCTGAAAATTCCTTTAAAAAATCTGCATATCTAGATACATTGGCATCATCTAATGCAGCTTCAATTTCGTCCAATATACAAAAAGGTGTAGGTTTCATTTTCAAAATAGCAAATAACAATGCTATAGCAGATAATCCTTTCTCTCCACCAGACATAAGATTTATATTTTGAAGCTTTTTCCCTGGTGGTTGAACATTTATTTCTATATTAGCTGTAAGTTCATCTCCATTAGATAGTATTAAATCCGCACTACCACCTTTAAATAATTCTATAAAAGTTTCATTAAAGTTCTTTCTTAATTTATTAAAATTCTCACTAAATACAGTTCTCATTTTATTTGTCATTTCTTCAATAACACTTAAGAGTTCTTCTTTCGACTTTACTAAATCTTCCTTTTGATTATTCATAAATGTTATTTTTTCACTTAATTCTTTATATTCCTCTATAGCTCCTACATTTACTGTACCTAAATTAGTTATTTGTATTTTTAAATTTTGTACATGTTCTTTATATTTTATAACATTTATATCTTCATTTTTATAACTAAGTGCTTCTGCATAGGTTAAAGAAAACTCCTCATTTAACTTATTATATAAGTTATCTCTTTCTGTTATGTATCTAGTTTTTTGTATATCCTGCCTGTGAATTTCATCTTCTTTTTTACTTAAAAGTAATACTAAATTTTCTTCTTTATTTTTGTTTTTTTCTAATTCTTCCTTTAATTTTATTCTCTCTATTTCATACTTTTTAAATTTATCTTCTAAACTTTCTAAATAAGTTTTTATATCTTTTATATTGTTTTCATTTTCTTTTATATTATTTTCAAATTTCCCTATATCTATTTTATTATCATGATTACTCTTATTTATATTTTTATTTTCATTATTTAAATTTGTAATATTAGTATCTATAGTATATAATTCTTTTTTTATACTAACTAAAATTTCATCTAATTTAGCTTTTTCTATTTTATACTCTATCAATTTGTCTTTTATATTTTTTATATTTTCTTCTTCATTTTGAAGAAACTCTTCACATTCTCTTATAGAATTATGATTTAAATCTTTTTTTAATTTAAGGTCTTCTAATTGTTTTTGTGATACATTTATATTCTCTTCAACCTCTTTTATTTTATCCTTTGTTAATCTAATTTCTTCTCTAGATATGTTTAAAGAACTTCTAAGTCTTTCTGTATCTTCTTTTATTGAATTTAATTTTCCCGTAAATTTAGTTATTTCTATATTATTATAATAAACTTCATCCTTTATATTTAAATTTTCCTCATCTAAAGTTTTTATTACATTTTTATTTTCTAATATACTATTCATAAATTCTTCTATAGTATTCTTTGTTTCCACTAATTCTTTTTTAGTTTCTTCTATCTCTCTTTTTCTGCTTATTATACTACTTCCTGCTCTATGTTTTACACTACCACCTGTTAATGATCCACCTGGATTTATAACTTCTCCTTCTAATGTTACTATTTTAAAAGAATAATTTAATTTCTTAGCAATTTTAAGAGCACTATCCATATCCTTTGCTACTAGTGTTCTACCTAATACATAATCTATTATATTAGAAAATTTAGCATCATAATCTATAAGATCACTAGCTATTCCTAAAAATCCATCTTCTCTTGTAACATTATTTATTCTAGCTTTTCTTCCTTGTATTGTAGTTAAAGGTAAAAAAGTAGCTCTTCCTAAACTTTTTTTCTTTAAATAGTTTATTAGTATCTTAGCTTTATCTTCATCCTTTGTTATAACGTTAGATATAGCTCCACCTAAAGCTATCTCCATTGCTACTTCCATCTCTTTTTTTACCTTTATTATATCCCCTAAGACTTCACAACCACCTTTAATGTTCTCTATCTTTCCATAGCTTACATGCTCCATCAAAGTTTTTACACTTCTATTATATCCTTCATAGTGTTTTTCTAAATTTGAAAGCATATGATAATTCGCTTCTAGCCTACTATAGGATGCATTTTTTTCTTTTAATTTTTTTTCTTTATTATTAAGAGATATTTTTAGGGAACCTATATTTTTGCTGTTTTCTTTTAATTTATTTTCTAAGGAAATTATATTTTCTTTTATATTAGTTATTTCTTTTTCTATATCTTCCTTAGTTTTTATATTTATATTTATAGAACTTATATAACTATCACAGGAATTTTTTATGTTATCCAGTTTATTTTTTAAATTTACTATTTCATTTTCCATTACGGATATTTCATTTCTAGTATTAGAATTGTTACTTAGTATTTCTATTTCTTCAGATTTTAATATTTTTAATTTTTCTTCTTTTTCTCTTAGTTGTTCATTGAAATTATTTACATTATATTCCTTTTTATTTATTTCTTCTTTTAAATATTTTTCTTCTTCTTTTAATTTACTCAGCTTTTCTTCTAAGTCTTTTTTTTCTTTTAAATAATTTTGTAATTTTTCTTCATTAATTTTTAATGTATTTTCTTTTACTTTTATATTATCCTTTAAATTTTTTATTTTTTCTTTTAATAGAATATTTTCATTCTCTATATCCTTATTTTTATCTTTATTATAATAATATTCTTCTTTATTTTTACTATTATTTTTATCTAGAGTTTCTAATTTATCATTAAACTCTGAAATTATTTCTTTATATTTTAATTTTTCATCTTTTAAGCTGTCTACATTTTCACTTAAAGAAAACATATTATTATTTATATTTTCTAAATCTTTTTCTATTTTATTTATAGAATATATCATAATATTAACTTCTTTATGCTTTAATTCCTCTGACAAATTTAAAAACCTTTTAGCTTTTTCACTTTCCACTTTAAGTGGTTCTATTCTTTCCTCATAAGTGTTTAATATATCTTTTATTCTTATAAGGTTTTGTTCTGTATTTGAAAGTTTTTTATCTGCCTCTTCTTTTCTCCATTTGAATTTAACTATACCTGCAGCTTCCTCTAAAAGGCTTCTTCTTTCCTCTGGCTTTCCACTTAAAACTGCCTCTATTTTACCTTGTCCTATTATAGAATAGCCTTCTTTACCTATACCTGTATCCATAAATAACTCTTGTATATCTTTAAGTCTACATTGAGTATTATTTAAATAATATTCACTCTCACCAGATCTATATAATCGTCTAGCTATAGTTACTTCTGTATATTCGATGGGTAATTCTTTATCACTGTTATCTAATATCAATGAAACTTGACAAAGTCCTACTGGTTTTCTATATTGTGTACCAGCAAATATAACATCCTCCATTTTACTTCCTCTCAAGGATTTTACACTTTGTTCTCCTAAAACCCATCTTACTGCATCAGATATATTACTTTTTCCGCTACCATTAGGACCTACTATTGCTGTGACCCCTTGTTTAAATATTAATTCAGTTTTATCTGCAAAAGATTTAAAACCCCTTATTTCAATTGATTTTAAAAACATGTAGTACAACTCCTATCTGGCAAAAAGCATCGGTAATATACTAGCAATAAATACAATTGTCATAACAACAACTAGAACCTTAGTCATTTTTTCTCTTTTTTCCTTTTTCATTTAGACTTTACCTCCCTTTAAAAATAATATCATCTAATAGTTTATTATATTAAAAAAAATATTAATTAGCAAACTTAAAATATGTATCCCCACTGAAAATAAAACAGTGGGGATACTAAAATTTATATTAATTTGATTCTTAATTATTATTCTATACAAATGATTTTTTTCCTTCTTTTGAAAGCTTTTTCATATATTCTTTTATAAATATATGTTCTTCATTTATACCTTTTTTAATAACTATATTGCCTCTAGCTAATTTTTTATCTTGTATAACCTTAAATTTTTTGACTTTCTTTTTATTTATAAATTCATTAAAAAATTGTTTTTTATTACAATACAATTTAGAAATATCCTTATTATTTATACAAATTTCTAATTTTTCTTCTAAATTATTTTCTATATAATAAAAAATAGCTTCATTAATTATTTTTCCTTCTACTAATTCTCTAAAAGCAGGATGAAAGGGACCTGAAATTACATCTTTATCTTCGTTTATTTCCTCTGTAGGCTGAAGTCCTATTCTTATTACTTTTACTCCTTCTTTGTCATACATAGAGTATAATATCTTAGTTACATCTA
This sequence comes from Clostridium sporogenes, assembly GCA_019933195.1. Lineage (NCBI taxonomy): Bacteria > Bacillati > Bacillota > Clostridia > Eubacteriales > Clostridiaceae > Clostridium > Clostridium sporogenes. The sequence goes on along the minus strand of CP082942.1, from coordinate 3,496,113 downwards.
TAGCTTCATCTAAAGTATAAGGTTTATAAGTTTCTTTTTTTAGCATGTATTCCATTGGAGTATCTTTTATTACTAAAGCCGGATATATCCTCGCTATATCTGGCTTCATTTCTAAAGATTTTTCTACAGTCTCTATATCCTTTTTAAAAGTATCTCCTGGAAGTCCTAACATTATTTGATGACCTAAGGTAAATCCATATTCTTTTATAAGCTTTGAAGCCTTATATACCTCTTCTACAGAATGACCCCTTCCTGATTTTAAAAGAACTTCATCATCTAAAGATTGAACTCCTAATTCAATTATGTCTGCTGAATATTTTTTAAGATTATCTAAAATGTCTTTGTCTATGTAATCTGGTCTTGTAGACATATGTATGTAATCTATTATTCCCTTATCCTTATATTCCTTCGCCACTTTTAAAAAACTATTTTGTCTCTCTATAGGTATGCCTGTGAAGGTTCCACCAAAAAAAGAAACCTCTAATGTTGAATTTTCTCTGTCTATAGTTTTTATATAGGCTTCTATAGTCCTTCTTACATAATTTTCATCTATTATTTCATCCTTTTCTCCTGTTATCTTATGTTGATTGCAAAATACACAATTATGTGGACATCCTTCCTGCGCTACAAATATTGGTATTATATAATGGCTTTTACTCATGACTATCACCTAAATTCTTCAATGCTTCCTTTGCTGCATTTTGTTCTGCTTCTTTTTTACTATATCCTATTCCTGTACCCTTAACCTCATTATCTATGCTTACATTGGTAAAGAACTTTCTTCTATGAGGAGGACCTTCCTGTTTTAGCAATTCATAATTTATAGTAAGATCATTGTTTTGCTGAACTATTTCCTGTAGTGTAGTTTTATAGTCTAATATAATCTCATCTTTCATAGCTTTTTCTATTATTTCTTTGAAGTTTTTCATAACGAATTCTCTTGCATCATCTAATCCTTTATCTAAATATATAGCAGCTATTATAGATTCTACACAATCTGCTAATATAGATACTCTTTCTCTTCCTCCTGTTAATTCTTCTCCTTTACTCATTTGTAAATAGAATCCTAAGTCCCATTCTTTAGCTATTTCATAAAGAGAATTTTCACAAACTATTATAGCTCTTTTTCTAGTAAGTTCTCCTTCTTTCTTATCTTCATATTTTTGATATAAATACTCTGATATTATAAGCTGCAATACGGAATCTCCTAAGAACTCTAATCTTTCATAATATTTTATATTTTTTTTACCATTAGCGTAGGAGCTATGAGTTAATGCAACATCTAATAAATTTTCATTTTTAAAACATACTTTAAGTTTATACTGAAGTTCTTTCAAAATATCCTGTCTATTTTTCAAATTTTTCACTCCCTAAAAGTTCATTCTTCAGTATATTTATTAAATAAACTCAAGAATAAACTTATCCTTTAATTATCTTCTTTTAATATAAAATCCCCGCTAAAGGCGGGGATAAAAATCAATTATTCCTCAGTATGTGATTTTATGTAGTTAACTACATCTCCCACTGTAGAAATTTTTTCTGCGTCTTCATCTGGTATTTCTAAATCAAATTCAGTTTCTAATGCCATTATTAATTCAACTATATCAAGTGAATCCGCACCTAAATCATCAATAAAAGATGATTCCATAGTTATTTCTTCTTCATCTATACTTAATTGTTCTGCTATTGTAGATTTTATCTTTTCAAAAATCATTTGCGTCACCTCCTAATGCTTTATACATAAATAATATTACATAACTATTTCTACGTCAATATATTCATTAACTTCCACTAAATATTATTTTCTATTAAATTTTCTAAATTATTCTCTATTTCTTCAATTATCTTTTTATCATAACAAATTTTAGCTTGTCTTATAGCATTTTTAAATGCTTTTGCATCAGAACTTCCGTGAGCTTTTATGCATATCCCTTTAGCACCTAAAAAAGGTGATCCACCATATTCTGCATAATCGAATTTCTTTTTGAAGCCTTTAAATACAGGTTTTAAAAGTAATCCTCCTATCTTCCCTCTTGTGGATGACATTATTTCCTTTTTTAGCATAGAAAATATGTTTAAAGCAACTCCTTCATAGGTTTTTAACACAGTATTCCCTATAAATCCATCACATACAGCAATATTAACTTCTCCTTTTGGTATATCTCTTGGTTCTACATTACCTATAAAATTAAAATCTGTATTCTTTAATAATTTATATGCAGCTTTTGTAAGCTCATTGCCTTTTTCCTCTTCAGTACCTATATTTACTAAACCTATTGTTGCATTTTTAACTCCTAATACGCCTTCAAAGTATACTTTTCCCATCATAGCAAATTGAACTAAATATTCTGGCTTACAGTCTACATTAGCTCCTGAATCTGCTACCATAAAAGGAGCTTTAGCTCCTGGAAGTAATGGTGCTAAACAAACTCTATTTATACCCTTTATTCTTCCTAAAACAAAAGTAGCTCCAGCCATTAATGCTCCAGTACTTCCTGCAGATATAATAGCTTCAGCTTTGCCCTCTTTTACTAATTCTAGCGCCCTTACCATACTTGAATCTTTTTTTCTTCTTATAGCTTTTACTGGAGCTTCATTAGTACTTATAACTTCCTTTGCATTTAGTATCTCTATTTTATTCCCTTTATATTCTCTTTTATTTAATTCATTTTTTATTAATTCTTCGTTACCTGTTATTATTATATGTATACCTTCATATTCTTTGACAGCCTGTATACATCCATCTACAACCGCTTGTGGAGCAAAATCTCCTCCCATACCATCTACAGCTATTATCATAATATCACTTCCTTCCTAATATAAAGTATAAGCTAATTTTTTTTCTTTCACAAGAAAAAAAAGAAAGCCTTACGACTTTCTTTTTTATAATTATTTATCGTTTGATACAACTTCTTTGCCATTGTAATATCCACAACTTTTACATACTCTATGAGCAAGTTTCATTTCGTGACATTGAGGGCATTCAACGATTCCTGGTAAGCTTAATTTGAAAGTTTGAGCTTTTCTAGAATCTCTTTTTGCCTTTGAAGTTTTTCTCGCTGGATTTCCCACTGTAAACACCTCCTTACTGAGCAGAAAAAAAGTCTTTTAGTTTTGCCAACCTTGGATCCATATCTTTTTCACATTTACACTTTGAAAAATTAAAATTAGCACCGCATTGTTGGCATAAGCCTTTACAATTTTCCTTACAGAGTCTTTTTATTGGTAATTCTATAATTATGTTATTTTCTATAACCTCTGTAACATCAATAGCTTCATTTTTTAGTAACATAATCTCATCATCTTCGCATTGGGGATTATTTGTAAAACTCTCATGTACCTCTGTGTCAACATGGTGTTTAAACTTTTGAAGACATCTCGAACAAGAAAGCTCAATTTCTGCACTTAACTTTCCATCTAAAGTTAATATATCTTCAGACACATTAACTACCCCGTCTAATGTTGGCGCTTCTAAATAAAGAATTTCTTCTTCTCCATCAAAGAATTTTTTATCATCTTCTAACTTAAGATGAATCTCTTTACTTACTTTTATTTTTTTTATTAAATCAGATACATCTAAATTCATAAAACTCACCTCAATTATAGCAACCACAATTTATTATATAAAGGGCATATTAAAAAGTCAAGTATTTTATAAGCAAACAAAGCTATAATACTTATTTTTTTAAACTTTATACTATATTATTTAGCTGTTATTTCTTTAGTATCTCTTGCTATCATTAACTCTTCATCAGTTGGTATAACAAATACTTTTACTTTAGACTCAAGAGTGCTTATTTCCATTGCTTTTCCTCTTTGTTTATTCTTTTCAGCATCTATCTTAATACCTAAGTATTCTAATCCATTTAAAATTTCTGCTCTACTTACTGATGAATTTTCTCCTAGCCCTGCTGTAAATACTATGGCATCTACACCATTTAATACTGCTGTATAAGCACCAATTGTTTGCCTTACTGTATAGTGATATACATCTAAAGCTAGTTTAGCTCTTTTATTTCCTTCTTCTGCAGCACCTTCTATATCTCTAAAGTCACTGCTTACTCCTGATATTCCTAATACACCTGATTTTTTATTTATAACATTATCTACTTCATCTGGTGACATTTTTAATTCTCTTTCCATGAAAAGAAGTATTGCTGGATCTATATCTCCGCATCTAGTTCCCATAGCTAATCCTGCAAGTGGAGTGAATCCCATAGAAGTTTCTACAGACTTACCTTCTTTTACAGCACATAAACTTGCTCCATTTCCTAAGTGACAAGTTATTACTTTAATATCTTTAAGATCTTTTCCCATCATCTCTGACGCTACACTAGATACATATCTATGTGATGTTCCATGGAAGCCATATTTTCTTATACCATTTTGTTCATATAATTCATATGGTAATGGATACATATATGCATAATCTGGTAATGTTTGATGGAATGCTGTATCAAATACTGCTACCATTGGTATGCTTGGCATAAGTTCTCTACAAGCATTTATTCCTATTATGTTTGGTGGGTTATGTAATGGTGCTAATTTAACGCAATCTTCTAAAGCTTTCATAACTTCATCATCTATAAGTGCTGAATTAGCGTATTTCTCTCCACCGTGAACCACTCTGTGTCCTACTGCTGCTATTTCTGACATATCAGCTATCACGCCATGTTCTTTGTCTACTAATGCTTTTAAAACTAATTCTATAGCTTTTTTATGATCTTTCATAGTCTCTTCTATTATATATTTTTCTCCGTTAACTTTTTGAGTCAATATAGAACCTTCTATTCCTATTCTTTCTACTAATCCTTTTGCTAAAGCTTTTTCAGAAGTCATGTCTATTAATTGATATTTTAATGATGAACTTCCACAGTTAACTACTAGTATTTTCATTGATTTTCCACCCTTCATCTATATGTTTTATATAAATTTTTCACTTAATATATTTTAAAATTTTATTGTAATTAAAACTATATTTTTACATATGAAATATTACTAAATATAAATTAATTTAGTATTTAATCTTTAAATTGCTAATTACATATTTTGTGCTTGAACTGCTGTTACAACAACAACATTAACTATATCATCACTGCTGCATCCTCTTGATAGGTCATTAATTGGTTTTGCAAAACCTTGGCATATTGGTCCTATTGCACTGGCATTTGCAAATCTTTGAACTAATTTATATCCTATGTTTCCTGCTTGTAAATCTGGGAATACTAAAACATTAGCTTTTCCTGCAACAGCGCTATCTGGGGCTTTTAAGTCTGCAACCTTTTGTACTATAGCTGAATCTAATTGCAATTCTCCATCTATATCAAGGTCTGGTCTTTTTTCTTTTGCTATTTTTGTAGCTTCTGCCACTTTATCTACTAATTCACCTTTTGCACTTCCCTTTGATGAGAAAGATAACATAGCTACTTTAGGTTCCATATCGCATAAAGCCTTAGCAGTTTCTGCTGTAGATATAGCAATTGAAGCTAATTCGTCTGCTGTTGGATTAGGATTTACAGCACAGTCTGCAAATAAAAGCATACCATTTTTACCATATTCACAATTTGGAACTTCCATTATAAATGTACTTGAAACAACAGATGCTCCTTTAGCTGTTTTAACTATTTGTAATCCTGGTCTTAATAAATCCCCTGTAGTGTGTATCGCACCGGATACTAATCCATCTGCATCCTTCATTTTAACCATCATTGTAGCAAAATATATAGGATCCTTAACTATTTGTTCTGCTTTTTCCATAGTAACGCCTTTATGTTTTCTTAATTCATAAAATTCTTTTGTATATGTAAAAACTTTTTTTGAAGTTTGAGGATCTATTATTTCTGCTCCATCTATAGAAACATTTAATTTTTTTGCTGTTTCATTTATTTTTTCTTCATTTCCTATTAAAATCATGTGGGCTAATTCATTTTTTAATATTTTTGAACAACCTTCAATATTTCTTTCTTCTTCTCCCTCTGCAAGTACAATTTTCTTTTTGTCACTTTTAGCTTTTTCCCATAAGCCTTTCATTAAGTCCATTAAAACTACTCCCTTCAAATATAAAAATTAAATAAAAATTACACTTAACTACTAAATAAACTTATTATTTTACAAGTTTTATGTGAGTTATTGTAATATTTTTCACTTTATCTATTAATTTATTTATAATTATACAAATAAAGTATTTTTACATGCTAATTATGGATAAATATGAATACACATATATATAGTATAAACACTTTTTATTAAAATTTTCAACAATAAAATTATAAACATGAAAAAAAACCAGGTAAAATTTAAATTTCACCTGGTTTTCAGCATTTATTATTTAAAAGCTTTACAAATATATTTCAAAATTTAAAACATATATTAAGCTTGTGCAGCTTTTTTAACTTTAGAAGCTGAATTAAACATCATAACTGCAGTATAAAGTATAACAACTATTATTAACCATTTTAATACATCTAGTGGTAATGATTTTACTAAATAATATGCTACAAATACACCTACTAAACCAAATATAGTTATAGCTAAAGATGCTTTTCTATCATAAGCTCCTTCTTTTACAAACTTAAGTGATGCTGCTGGCATTAAAAATGCACAAGATCCCATCATTATTGGGAAAGCAACCTTTGGACTCATTCCTAAAGCATACACTAGAGCCATACATGGAGCATATAAACCTATTCCTAAAGTCATTAAGGCACCTAATATAAAATTACCTATAATTGCTATTATAAGTTTCGCACCGTGTAGTCCAACTGCATCTCCACCTGCTGGCATTAATTTTAATTGTCCTGCAAGCATTACTAATGCTACTATTACAAGTGCTACTCCCATACCAAATTGAACTTTTTTCTCGTCTAATTTTGATACAACACCTGCACCTACTACTGCACCTACTGTAGCCGCTATTAATAAAGAAAATAATGTTAAAGGCTCTACTTCTATACCATTTATAAATAAAATAGCTTCTACAGCAACTGGTACAGTACATGCAACATTTAATGTACCTGGTAAAGTTCTATCCTTTGAAAGTTTGAAATTTTTAAGTAGTGCTGTGGTAGGAGCAAAACTTCCTATTCCCAAAGTATCGAAAAAATTAGTAATAAATCCTACTGCTCCTAATGCAAAGAAATTGGTTTTTTCAACGTTTCCTTCTTTACTTGCTTTGATGTAATCTCTTAAAAATGCAATTGCAAAAAAGATTGTTAAAATAATTAAAAGACCCAAAACTACTTTTACCATTTTCTACACCTCTTTTTATTTATTTTTACAATATAATTTTAATACAAATCCATATTTTTTTCTATAGATTTTTTTATGTTTTTTGACATTTTCTTAACATTATTTTAATATTATTATATAATTGACTTAATTTTTAAAAAATTTAAAATAAACCACTATATTTTCATTATTTTAACTTTTATCAAAATTATCAATAGTCTCAACCTATTTAAATGAAATTAACTTTGATAAATTTAAAACAATACCACTTTTTCATAGTTCTTTAATTTATTTTTGTCTATATATTTTAACTTTCATTGAATAGTTCATTATTTTTTCAAAAGAGCTCTACTTAGTAAAGTAGAGCTCTTTTTTAGTTATTAAACTTTTGCTATATATTCGTATGGTAATGGAACAACTTTTCCTGCTGAAGGAATCTTAATTAATTGTTCTAATGTATCTTTTACTATTGCTGTTTGCATTTCTACATTGTTAGGTTCTCCCGCATTAGCTCCCATTGGAACTCTTGGTGCAACAGCTCTTGGTGTACCAGATTGTTTAACAACTGGTGGAAGAGCAGCTATTATTATAGTAGGAATTCCTATTTCTTCAATCGCTCTCTGCACAATAACTGCAGATCTATGACAAGTTCCTCATCCAGCAGTCATCAATACAGCATCTACACCTTCATCTTTTAATATTTTTGCAACTTCTGGACCTGTTTCTTCTCTAAATTTTTGTTGGTTTCCGCCACCACCCATGAATCCTATATGAGTTTTAGCAACTGCTTTTATAAATCCTGCATCTACTAATTCTCTTAATCTATCTATTGGGAACATGGCATTTATATCTTTGTTAACGTCTCCGTTATCATATCCACCGTGAGATACCATCATATCTGATGTTTTTGCATCTCCTGGTACTAATCTGTATGTGAAGTCACCTGCTAAGTTAAATCTTTTATCTGATTTTAAGTGAACTCCTGCTGCTGTAGCTAATGCTACTGTCATATCTTTTAGTTCCATTGTAACTGGCGCCCATACTGGGTTAGGAGTTATAGGAACAAATATTTCTGATTGTAATCCCTTTACAATATTCATTCTAGTAACCTTCCCTTCAATTTATAAATTTATTTATGTCTTTCGTCAGGATTTAGACCACGTCTCTTTTGGATTTCTAAATTACTTACATATTTTTCATTTATTTCATCAGATAATACTTCTACAAAACTCATATTTAAGCCTATTTCTTGACCTACTTTAAGTTCATAATCAGATATTATCATTCTTCTTGGTACCTTTAAGTATCCAAGTCTTCCTTTGAAATCTATGGCTACTGCTCCATCAGATACATCTACGATAACACCTTGCATTTCTAGGATTTTATCACCATATTTTAAATCCATTTATATCCCTACTTTGTAGCGTATTTTTCTTTTCTCTTTTCGCTCATTGGTATTGAAGTTTCATTTAAAACTCTATTAATTTTATTTCCAGTTGTTTTTTCTATCATTTCAATGTTATTTTCTTTAACATTTGCATTCCAAGCTCTTTCTGGTTTTTTAACTTCTTCTCCAGACATAGCTGCTTTAATCATTGCAAGACCTCTTACAGCATCTTCTTTACATAATGTATTACAAGATAATACTTCGTTTTCTATTCCACCTTCTGATTTGTTGTTATCTACCATGTATTTCATGTGTTTGTTACCAACAACTAGAGCGCCTTGAACTGCACAGAATGAGAATGCTACACAAGGAACACCTCTCATACCTATTTGTTCTACGTGGCTTGCAAAGTCAATGTGGTTATTTCCAAAACCTTCAGTTGTAACAAAAGCACCATCAACATCCATCGCTTCTACCATCATACCTAATCTTTCAGATACATAGAATTTTTCACTGTTAATTTGTGGACTTCCTACAAATATAACTCCTGCTAAATCTACTTCTTCATCTTGCATGCATTCCATTACAAGTGGTTCTCTAAAGTAGTGTCTTGAACATTCTTTAGAAGCAGGTCCAATACAAGTTAATGCATGGATACCACCATCTAATACTTCAGTTGGTGCAAGCATAACTGGAACGTTTCCTAAATCAACGTTTGGTTTAGCTCCTATTACTCCAACTGGCTCTAATGGTAATATTAAGTTATCGTGCATAGCACCTTGACCCATTATTTCTTTAACAACTACAACTTTTTTCTTTCCTGGTCTTCTTACTTGTTCAAAAGTTTCAGTGTTAACTACTAACGAATCATCTTCAACAGCTTTTAAAGCTTCTCTGATTTCTTGAGTTATAAAATCTGTTGCTTTGTGAGCAGCTAATGGACCTGGTCTTTCCATTCCTGTTCCTCTTTTTATAGTTACTTGAGTTTTGATGAATATTTCACCTTTATCAGGAGCACCTGGTCTTCCCCACATAATATTTTCTTCTAATATACCTTCTGAAGAACCGAATTCACCAACTTGAACTCCGTCTTCATCTATGCCAGTTACCATTACAATAGCTCCATCTATAACTCTTGTAACGCCTTCACCTAACTTAGCATCTGAACCTTCTTTAGTAGCTATTGGTTGTACGTCCATTATAGTTTCACTATAAGTGTTGTACTTATCTGGAGTTATTATTTCTAATTTTATGTCTTTAACTAATTGATCTACATTGAATGCATCTTCACAGATGTTTTCTCTTATATAAAGAGTTGTTCCTTCAATTTTAGTTTCTTTAGCTAATTCTACTTTATCTATTTTATAGTGTTTTCTTGTAACTGATCTTACTACTTTTTCTTCTAATTTAACTTCTTTTTTAGCTTCTACTGCTACTGGAGCTGCAGTTACTGTGCCTTTTTCAGCTTTTACTGCTGGAACAGCTACTGATTTTCCAGTACCTACATTCCCATTTAAAGGAACTTCTATGTCGATTCCTTTTCCTTCAGCTATTCTGATTCTTAAAGTTCCACCACTTATTGTTGCTTGTGTATCAGCACTCATGTTTACTTCCTCCTCAAATCCTTCTAATATATCAGGTGTTACAGGAGTTAAAGCTGGCGTGTCAACTGATAAAGTTGCTCCAACTATTTCTTTTCTTGTAAGAACCCTTTCATCTAATGTTAGTAAAAGAGAATCTACAAGTTTAGGGAAATGCATTGGATTTTCTAAATCACTAGCTTTTATAGTATCTCCTGCTTTTAAGTTATATTTTAGAACTGCTTTTTCATCTTCTTCAGTTAACTCTTCTGAAACTTCTTCAGCTTTTTCTTCTGAACCACCTATTGTTTTAGCTCCTTCAATTATGTCTGGAGTTAATGGTGTTAATGAATCTACAGTTTTTAACAATTTAGCTCCTATTACTTCTCCAACTTTTAAACAATCAGCTGGAATAGTTAATAAACCTGAATCCACCATATCTGGGAATATTTCTGGATCTTCTAAGTTGTCAGCAGTTAGTATTGTTCCTTCTTCTGCTCTACAACATACTACTGCAGATTCATTTTTTAACGCCTCTGCATGCTCTGGTGTCATTGACATAAGACATAACCTCCTATTTTTTTATTTTTTTGTTATTCCTGTGGAAGTCTCCTTGTTAATGTGTAATCAATAGTTCTAAATATATGATCAGTATGATGATATACTGGAACTTTAGCTTTTGGAGCTATTTGCATAACTGTGTTTGAACAATCACTACAGTTTGATATTAATATTCTTTCTGCTCCATCTTTTTTTAACTGCATAACTGCAGCCGCTTGGCCTGGTCATTCACCAGGTGTTTTACATTTTCCTGGTCCATTTCCTTTACCTTTTGGATATTCTATGTTTTTGCAGTCAACTATTCCTGCAATTTTTGCATTCATCTTAGTTGCTACATCTTTTAATCTTTCTTCATTAGCTCCACAGGCACATACTAGTAGTCCTAATGGTCCATGGTATTCTGGTAGTGATATTGTAACTATAGCTCCACCTGATATTTTAGTAACTGTATCTTTTTCTATGTCTCCAGCTTTTCCAGTGTATGGTCCACCTATTACTAGTTCTCCATATTCACCATCTATTCCACCAGATTTTTCTATTAAATCTTTTACTGGTGTTCCAACTGGTACTTGTAAGAATACATTTGGTTTATTACCTGATTTTAATTTTCCTATTACTGTTATATCTTTATCTATAACTGGTTTTCCTTCTTCTACAGCTCTTGTAATATTTGCTAAAGTTTCAGCATTCATTACAATGCATTTTGCTGATATAGGAAGCTCTGTTACATCTAACCATTTATCAAATATTGCATTGATTATAGCTCTTTCCTCACCCATTGGGTATAAGTCGGCAAGAGGTTTAACTTCTACATCAGTAGCTCCTTTTAAAGCTTTTTCTAATGCAGCTATAGCTTCAGGATGTTTAGCTTTTATAGCTATATATCCTTTTGTCGAATTAGTAGCCTTCATCGCATATCTAACACCATTTATTATTAGCTCAGGTGTTTCTTCTATAACTTTTATATTATGATGAAGTGCTGGTTCACATTCTACACAATTTGCTATAATATAACCATCTTTATTATCTGCCTTTAATTTTATATGAGTTGGAAAACCTGCTCCACCAGCTCCAACTATTCCAGCTTCAAATACAGTATCTGCTAAATTATCACATTTTTTTATTTTAACGAATTCTATTGTTTGATTTTCATCCGCTTTAATTATAATTTCTGTATCTGTAACTTTTTCTACTATACCAGAAACACTAGTATGAATTTTAGCACCAAGTCCATTTGGTTCTGCTATACATTCTCCTCTTTTAACCTTTTGTCCCTCTTTTACACAGGGAGCATCTGGTGCACCTACGTGCATCCTTAGAGGAAAACTAAATAATTTTTCCATGGTATCCCTCCTTGATCTATCTACACACACTTATATTATATAGCAATGTTTATGCCAAATCTATAATTTAAATAAAAAAAGTTAAAAAAAACACAAAATAATTAGTTTTTTATACCTTTTTACAAGTTATTTTTTATAAAAAGTGCTTTTTTTCGCATAAATTCATTGTAAAACTCAAGATTTTATGTCTTTTTTCTGACACTTTTTTGATATATCCGTCAATGTTTTGACACTATTATTTTTTTTTATCAGTTTAAGCCCTATCTATTTGTATTTTTAATAACATTCTTCAAATCAAAGTGTAGTATTTTTTGACACACTCATGAAAACATTATCATTGCTAATGTTTCTAGAAACTTTCTATTTAATTTTAAGAATTTTTTTAATTCATATTTTATTTTAAACTATTTTTTTTATTTTATTCTTTTTAATCACCTTTCAACAAACAGCATTACCATTTTTATATAAAATATGCTTAAAGAAACTTATTACTATATATGAAATATATTCTACCTCCACATCTTCTCTTTGTAATTTTGTCTTATAATACAAACAAATTTCTAAACTCTAGAGAACATAAAAACTCCCTATAAAGCTTAGAAATCCTTATTCATGAATACACCTGACATTTGCTCGCATTTTTAACTAAATGGAAGCATTAAAGTGAGTACTTATAAAATTAAATCCCTAAATACTATAAAAAATAAGAAAGGTTATCTCAAAATAAAGTTAAAACTATTTTGAGATAACCTTTCTATATTCTAATTATAGAATTCAGTTTCACATACATTTTATACACATATTTATAAACTTCAAATGTAATTTTCACTCCCACTAAAGCGTAGAAAATGATTATACATATGCATAAAAATTACCTTTACTCTTACTTTTAATAAAATGAAAGTATTAGATCAAATACTCATTGGATAAAAAAAACCTACATTATTATATGTATTTTCATAACTATATTTTTTGCTTTTATTTTTAAAGTTTAAGTTTATATACAATATTAAGCTAATTCTTCTCTAGTTTCATAATTTTCTTTTTTATAATAGTAAGCTTTAAACATAGTAATAGAAGTATATATTATTACACCTATAACCATCCAAGTTAACACCTTAATAGGAAGTTCTTTCACTATAAACGCCGCTATTAAAACTCCTACTGCTCCAAATATACTTATGGATATAGATGCCTTTTTATCATAAGCATTATTTTTTACAAACTTTGCTGAAGATATAGGCAATAAGAAAGCGCAAGATCCCATCATTATTGGAAAAGCCACCTTTGGATTCATACCTAACACACAAACTAAAGCCATGCATGGAGCATACAATCCTATACCTACAGTCATAAGTATACCTAATATAAAATTGCCAACTATAGCTATTATTAACTTAGAGCCATGAAGTCCTATATCATTGCCACCTGCTGGCATTAAATGTAATTGTCCTGCTAAAATTATTAAAGCTACAATCAAAAGCGATACTCCCATACAAAATTGCACTTTTTTCTCATCTAGCTTTGATACTATTTCAGCACCAAATAAAGATCCTATCATAGCAGCTAATATCATAGAAATTAAGGTTACAGGCTCCACTTTTATACCTGTCATAAATATAAATGCTTGTAAAATCATAGGTACAGTGCATCCTACATTCAATGTTCCTGGTATTACTTTATCTTCTGTTTGTTTAAAAAACTTAAGCATAGATGTTAAAGGAGCAAAACTTCCTATACCCAATGTATCAAAAAAATTTACTACTAACCCTATAATTCCAACAATAAAAAAATTATTGTTTTCTAGCTCGCCTTTCTTTAATGATTTAAAATAATCCTTTAAAAAGAAAAATAAAAAGTAGCTTGTTAAAACTAATAATACTGATAATAATAATTTTGTTATCATCATTATTCCCCCTATCTTCTCCATAGTATTTTGTTCTCAAATTTTAAGTAAACCTTTTCATTGAATGTAAATTTTTTTATAAATATAGATAGATAAAACTTTCCCCAAGGATAGTAACAACTTCTTTTTTTATCATGTTTGCACTACCCTTTTAAATGATATCTTATACCCCTTATATTATAAGATATTTATGACAAAATTACTATAGTTTTTATAGATATTTTTAATAAATTTAATAAAAAAAAGCTTATAATCTATTATTTTGTAAGATTATAAGCTTTCTACATAAATTACTTTAAATTATCTTAGGATAATTTAAATTTATCTACTGTATTGTTAAGTTTTTTAACTAATTCTTCTAATGTATAAGTGGAATCTACAATTTGATGCATAAAAGCAATTTGTTCTTCATTTGATGCAGTTACTTCTTCTGTGGATGCTGAATTTTCTTCTGTTACCGCTGCAACATTATTTATAATATCAGCTGTATCACTCACTTTATTTTCCATTCTATTTGTAGATTCTGATACTTCTAATACAATATTATTAACCTCTTTAAATACTTTGTCTATTTCTTTAAAATCATCCCCAATTAAAGTTGCCATTTCAACTCCATGTACAACTTTTCTTGTTCCAGAATTGATTTTATCTGATATAACTTCAATTTGCTTTTGAATTCCATTAATAAGTTCTACTATCCTTTTTGAAGAATTACTTGATTGTTCTGCTAAATTTCTTACTTCATCTGCCACTACAGCAGATGCTTTACTTGCACCCTCTGCCTGAGATACAACTCCTGTAGCTATTTCTTGCATACTTCGTGAAACTTCTTCATTTCCCTTTAATGATTCATTTGTAGATACTGATAAACTTTGGATATTACCATAACATCATTAGCAGAGCTACTTATGTCACCTATCATTTCTTTAAGTTTTGAAACTGTATTATTTAATGCTTCTGTTACCTTAGAAATTTCATCTTCTCCATGAATTTCTAATTTACTTGTAAGATTTCCTTCTGCTATTTCTTCTGTAAAATCAGATAACTTAGTTAATGGTAATGTCATTTGTTTTGCTACAAATATAATTACCATTGCAGCAATAAATAAAATTACTAATGTTATTGAAAGCAATACTAACATTAATCTATTTAAAGGAACAAATAATTCCTTTTCATATACAACACTTGCCACACTACATCCTAATAGAGAAACTTTATTTTAATAAACTATATCCTTTTTCACCGAATTTAAATTCTTTAACTTTTTCTTGAAATAGTGTTTTTCTTTATACACAATAAAAAAAGAGAACCTTTAAAAAGATTCTCTTTTTTACAAAAATTTATTATATAAAAAAAATTTGCTAATATTATTTAACTAATGCTTTAGCTATATTTTTGATAAAATCTTGGGCATTTGTAACTAGAGTTTTAACTTCTAAAGTACCTCTATCTGATAGTTTATTAACAGAGAATTCTTGTATATCTATAGAATATATATATACTGGTCTAACAACGCCATCTCTTACTGTGTAAGATGGTGTCATATTTCCTGAAGCTATAGTATGTAGTACTGTAGATAAACATATAAGCATTGTAGATTTTCTTGTATGTTTTCTCATAGCATCTTGAGCTTCATATACATTATCATAAACGTTAGGTAGAGTAAGTCTATCTCTTATAGTACCTGCAAGTACTACAGGAACATCTTTTTCTACGCAGGCTTTTAGTATACCATCTTTAACTTTTCCAGAAGCCATAAGTTCTTCTAAAGAACCAGCTCTTCTAGCCTCATTTATAGCTTCCATATAGTTATAGTGAGCATTATTTTCAGCTTCAAAAGTTTCTTGTCCTAAAACTGTCCCGAACATTCCTTTTTCTAAGTCATAGGTTGCAAGAGTATTTCCTGATAAAATCGCATTAACATATCCATTTTCTACAAGGGAAGCAAAAGCTGCTCTTGATTCGTCATCTAATGCAATTGATGGTCCTAGAACCCAAGTGATTTTTCCGTTATGTTCTTTTTCATATTTCATTATTTCATATAAATCATCATAGTCTTTAGAGAAAGCTGTTTCTCTTGATCTACCACTTCTAAATGCAAAGGTATCTGAATTTCCGCCTTTAGCTACAAAGCCACCCGCATACATGTATATACCTTCACTAGCATCTTCAGTTCTTCCTACTACAACTTTATCTCCTAATTTAAGATTTCTAAATTCTACAACTTCTATACCATCCTCTGGTGTAACAACTGCAACAGTATCCATACGGCTTTCGTTAGCTATTACCCATTTTCCTTTAATTTTAAAATATTCAGGATATATTGATAAAGCGTGATAGTGTCTAGGAGCAACTCCTTCTATAACTACTTCTTCAGTTTTACAATCCGGTGCTTTAACAAGAAAATCTTGTGTAAAATCTGGTGGCGTAAATTTTGGTAATTCGAAACTCATTTAAAATCTCCTCCTAATAATATATTAATGTATCTTAGTAAATTTCAAAATTAAGTATGTAAAATATATATTAAAGAACGTTCTTTTGAACATTAACTACAAAGTCTTGAACGTTAGTAACTATTGTTTTAACTCCTACATATTCCCTAGCTGCTGCTACTTGGTTAACTGCATATTCAGCAATATCTATAGAATAAACATATACTGGTTTAACATTTCCATCTACAACTTTATAAGATGAAGCTAAATTTGCAGTTGCTACAGAATGAAGAACTGTGGCAAGACAAATTATAACAGTTGCCTTTTGAGCTTGTTCTTTCATAGCATCAAGTCCACAAGTTACATTATGATAAACTGGAGGAAGTGGACCGTCATCTCTTATTGATCCTGCAAGAACTATTGGAATATTATGTTCTACGCAAGCTTTTATAAATCCATCTTTAACATTCCCTTCAGCAAGTAAAGCTTCTATAGAGCCAGCTCTTCTAGCTTCATTTATAAGATCTAAGTGATTATAGTGACCCATTGGTACTGATTCTTGAGTATATATGTTTTGTCCTAAAGCAGTACCTAAAAGTCCACCCTCTAAATCATGAGTAGCCATAGCGTTACCAGCCATAAGAGCGTTTACAAATCCTTTTTCTGCAAGTTCTGATAAAGCCACTCTAGTATCATGGTCAAATACAACAGCAGGTCCTAAAACCCAAACTATATGTCCATTATTTTCTTTTTCATATTTTAATATTTCATATAATTCCTTATAGTCTTTTGAAAAAGAAGATTCAACAGATCTTCCGAATCCAACCTTTGGTATATTATCAAATCCTTCATTATGCTTATATATACCTTCGCTTCCATCTATGGATTTTCCTAATATAACTTTATCTCCAACTTTAAGACTTCTAAATTCTACAACTTCTACAGTATTATCATCTTTAACTATTGCAGCACAATCTAAAGATGTTTGAACTGGTAAAACCCATTCTCCTTTAACCTTAAAATATTCTGGTAATACGGAAGTTATATGAAATCCTGAAGGAGCTACTCCATCTTTTTCTACTTCGCCTATTTTAACATCTGGTGATTTAACAAGAAAATCTTGTGTAAAATCTGGTGGTGTAAATTTTGGTAATTGAAAACTCATTTTAAATTTCCTCCTTATGTAATGTATTTTAAAATTTATTGGGGTTAAATAATTATATATATATTATAAATATAATATCATCAAACTTTATTTGCTATGATATAATTATTTTCAATTTTGTATAATTCACGGTTTTTATCAAATATAAAGATATTTGTAATAAAATGTAAATAGAACGCAAAATTTTAAAGCTTTAAATTTTTAACTTTAACAAGTATATTTGTTATTCTAATCTATTTTTAAATAAAACTTTATTTTTACTTTTTTAACAATATTATAGCCTTTTATTTATTAAATATTGTATATTTCATAACACATTTATCAGTATAATAAATAAATTCAAATAATTCAACCCTTACAATAGTCAATTTGTTCATAATAATTTGTTTTTGTAATCCTTTTCCATTGTATAAAATGCTTTTTCATAGTTTTGCTTAACTTTGTTTAACCTTGTAGATTTTGTGAAAAAAATGTCTTGACGTAGTTATAAAAATAACATAATATTAAAGAGTATTTAACAATATTATGCAAAATTTTACAATAGGGGTGATTATTAAATGAAAAAGTCCTTGACATTCAAAGACATGGTTTTAATGACTATGACAGCTATTTTAGGATTAAGATGGGTAGCTGTTTCCGCTAAGTATGGCGCTTCCTGTGCAGTACTATGGGGAATAGCAGCATTACTATTCTTTATCCCTAGTGCATTAGTAGCTGCAGAATTAGGAGGTAAATACCCAGAACAAGGGGGCTTAAGCGTATGGGTTACAAAAGCCTATGGCGAAAAAATGGGTTTTTTAGTATCTTGGCTTAACTGGGTTAGTAAACTTTTCTTTTATCCTGGATTTGTAACATATGCAGCAGTTACATTTGCATACGTTATAGACCCAAGTCTTGCAAACAATAAACTTTATAACCTATTTATGGTTTTAGGAATTTTTTGGTTTATAACTATATGGAGTTTTAAAGGTACTGGAAATAGTAAAATATTTGCAGTTATTGGTGGGCTTGTTGGAAGTGTACTTCCTGCCTTATTAATTATAATATTAGGTTACGCATCTGCTTTCGTTCTTAAAAGACCACTTGCAACAACTTATACCATTCAAGGCATGATACCAGACTTCACAAATATAGCTAATTTAGCATTATTATCTTCTGTAATGTTTGGATTAACAGGTGCAGAAGTAACAGCAGCCTTTGCTGGAGAAGTTAAGGATGCAAAAAAAACAATTCCAAAAGCAATTATATTCTGTGCTATTTTTATAACTATTTTATATATACTATGTTCATCTGCTATTACTTTTGTAGTATCACCAGAAAAAATTGGAGCTGCAAATGGACTTATAGAAGCATTTAGATTAATAACAGAACAGTTTGGTATAGGACAATGGTTCTTAACTTTAATGGCATTACTTATGACTATAGAGGCTTTAGGTGGTGTTAGTTTATATATAATGTCTCCTATAACTATGTTGTTTGAAACTAGCAAAAATGGCGTTTTACCACCATTCTTAACAAAAACAAATAAAAATGGTGTACCAATTAATGCATTATTAGTACAAGGTATTGGTATTTCAATAGTAATAATAATTACAACTCTTTTGCCAACAGTTAATGCTATATATTCAATATTGATAATAATGACAGCTATAACAGGATTAATTCCTTACTTATTAATGTTTGCATCTTATATTAGATTAAAGAAAATGGAAAGATTGCAATCCAAAGGTGAATCCACAGAGGAATTCTATGAAATATCAAAGTCAAAACAATTTTCAACCTTTGTATCTGTTGTGGGGTTAATAAGCGTAGTATTTGGAATCGTAACTTCATTCTTCCCACCATCAGATTATACAACTCCAAAACAGATTGCATTCTTTGAATTATTAAGTATAGGTGGACCAATTCTTTTAAGCTTGATTGGCTGGAGAATGTTTAGTAAATACGAGCAAAGAAATAATAAAGATAAAGTTAAAATTTAATCTATAAATAACTTTTTATTAAAATAAATAAAAAATATAAATACTTTAATATATAAGGATTATGCATAAAATGCATAATCCTTAAACTTTACCACTCTATACTAAATAACTATTTAAACTTTGGATTTTGAATAAGATTTAAACATAGTAATAGAGGTATATACGATAACTACTATAACTAACCATGTTAATACATTTAATGGTAACTCTTTAACTATATAGGCTGCTATTAACACAGCTATAATACCAAATACAGTTATAGCCATAGAAGCCTTTCTATTATATGCTCCCTCTTTTACAAATTTCACTGATGCTGCTGGCATTAGATATGCACAAGATCCCATCATTATTGGGAATGCAACTTTAGGACTCATTCCAAGAGCAAATACTAAAGCCATACATGGTGCATACAGCCCTATCCCTAATGTCATTAAAGCTCCTAAGAAAAAATTAGATATTACAGCTATTACCAATTTAATTCCAGTAAGTCCTATAGCTGTTCCACCCACTGGCATTAATTTTAATTGGCTTGCAAGCATCAAACATGCAACTATCATTAAAGCAATTCCCATCCCTAGCTGAACCTTTTTCTCATCAAATTTTGAAACTATTCCAGCCCCTACTACAGCTCCAACTGTAGCTGATATTAACATTGCAAATAAAGTTACAGGCTCTACTTTTATAACAGTTATAAATATAAGTGCTTCTGTTACAACTGGAATTGTACAAGAAACATTTAAAGTTCCTGGTAATACCCTGTCCTCTGTTAATTTTAAAAATCTAAGCATAGCAGTCAATGGTGCAAAACTCCCTATTCCTAAGGTATCAAAAAAATTAGCTATAAATCCTACTACCCCAGCCTTCCAAAAGCTTATCTCTTCTAAATTGCCTTTTTTTGAGTTGTCTACAAAATCCTTAAAAAATATAAATGCAAAGTAAAGAGTTAAAAACAACAAAATCCCAAAAACAATTTTCACTATCATAATACGCCCTCCTTGTTATTTAAAAATTAGAACTTATTTTGTCTAATCCAAGGATGCTCCCCCATTATTATGAATTTTTATTTTGTCGAATTTAAAGTATTTACTCCATTATTATAGGATTTTATTTGTGTAACTCTAAGATGCTTACCCTATTATTATGGAACTTTATTAGTCCACCCAAAAGCTGTTCCACTTATTATTACAAAATCTTATTTAATTTTTTAATACCTCCCCCTTTTTATTTTAAAAATTTTAATTAAATTATGGTTTATTTTATATTTTTATAAAAAAAGATAGGCTCCATGCAACAAACATTGAGCCCATCTTTAAGTAAACATTGCATAATACTTCTTTATTTAATAAAATAAACAACCTGCATTATACTTCTATATTTTTATACAATTATTTTATGTTTTAACTAAAAAATAATTGTCATTTATTTTTCTACTTATGCAAAATATTTGATATTATTTTAATACAAATCCATATTTAACAGGATCTTCTTCATCTACTAAGAATTGAGAGAATCCAGTAACATATGCGCTACCAGTTATTTCTGGTATTATAGCATCGTATTCTGCGACTTTAGTTTCTTCTAATATTTTTCCTTTAAATTTAGTGCAAATGATACTTTCATTTACAATTTCTTCTCCTACTTTCATTTTTCCTTCAGCATATAGTAACGCCATTTTAGCACTTGTACCAGTTCCACAAGGTGATCTATCTATTTGACCTTGACCAAATACAACTACATTTTGTACATCTGCATCTTCGCTTTTTGCAGGTCCGTAGAACTCACAAAGATCAACTGTTTTTATATGTTCTAATACTGGATGTTTGATTTCAACTTGTTCATTAACTGCATGAACAATTTTCATTCCTAAGTCATTTATTTTTTGAGAGTTAGCTGGTGAAATGTCTATTCCAATTTTTTCAGCATCTACCATTGCAAAGAAACTTCCGCCAAAAGATATATCTAATGTAAGTTTTCCATAATCAGGTACATCAATTTCTACATCTTTTTTATATAAGAAAGCTGGAACATTCACAATTGAAGTTTCTTTAGCTTTTCCATCTTCAACTTTTACTCTAGCATTAATCATTCCTGCTGGAGCTTCTAATTTTATGTTTGTATATGGCTCTTCTACTTTTACTATTCCCATTTCAACTGCACATGTAGCTGCACCTATTGAACCATGTCCACACATGTTAAGGTATCCACCACCATCCATGAATATAATACCTAAATCTGCTGTTTCATCAGCTGGTTCTGTGTAAATAGCACCAAACATATCATTATGTCCTCTTGGTTCTGACATAAGCATTGTTCTTAAACTATCATTGTTTTCTTCTAAATATTCCATTTTTTCTGCCATTGTCTTTCCTGGAACCTTTGGAAGTCCTCCTATTACTATTCTTGTTGGTTCTCCCATTGTGTGAGATTCAATAGTTTGAATTGTTTTTATTGCTCTCATTATTTAAATCCTCCTTGATTTTGTTTTCTTTTCATCTTTAATTTTAAAAATGCTAAAGCTTTTTTAGCATCTATTGGCATAACATTGTTTTCTCCTACAACCTCAGTTTCTATACCTTCTTTTGATTTATTAAAATCAACAACTGTATCCATAAATTCATTTGTAACAACAAATTGAGCTTGAGTTCCTACAAAACTCATTCCAACTACTGGTATATCCCTTTTACCTATAGCTTCTAAAGCTGAGGCAAAATCTATATTACTGTTACCCCATCCATCTATAGATACTATGACTCCATCAGCTCTCATAGCCTCTGTCCAAACTCCTATCCTTTTTCCTGTGAATACCTTTTCTTCATTTGCTTGAGGTGTACCTGCAACTATAATTCCTAATAAGTCTATATCTCCATCATTAGAAACTATTTCTACTAAAGGATCTCTAAAATGATGTAATGTTGTTTCTTTAGTAGATGGTCCTATACCCATAAAATATCACCCCTTAATTCATTGCTCTTAATATGCCGTCCCTATATTCATTAGGACTTACAACAACTGGCATATTACCCATATCTATTATAGATTTACATCCTATATGACCACCAGGTTCTCTAGCAAATAGACCTGTATCATACATACAACCTTGACCTGCAACTTGTTTAACAATTACAACCTTTTTCTTACCTGATCTTATTTTATCGAAATATTCATGTTTTTCATCACAATATCTACCATTAATTTTTTTAAGATAATTTCTTATTTCTTGTATTATTATGTCGCACACTCTATGAGCTGCCATAGGTCCTGGTCTATTTGTAGCTTGTCCATTTTTTAACGTAACATCTATATGAATAATTATATCATTCTCTGCCGGAGTTCCTCTTCTTCCAAAAACCACCTGCTTGTCTAACATTCCCTCTGAGGAACCAAATTCAGCTACCTGAATACCACATTCTTCTGCTCCTGTTAGCATTACTTGTACCCCTGTTAACACGTGAGTTATGCCTTCTCCTAAAACACCTAAAACTTTAGTAGCTACTGGAGAAAAATCCATTATAGAGTTTACAAATTTATGTCTTTCCTGTGGATTTATAATATTTAAATCAATTTTATCTATTAGTTCTTGTCCTTCCATATCTTCATGATCTAATATTCCATCCAGTATATCTTTTCTTATATATAATGTTTTATCATCTATGTAAGTTTTATCTGAAAACTCTACTTTAGTAATATGAAAAGCTTTTATAACTAATCTTCTTAATATTATTTCTTGTTCCACCAGCATCACCACCTTTTTCCATTTTAATAACTTTATAAGCATTCGATTGATACAGGTTTAACATTTATACCCAAAAACTTATATATTGATAATTATGTAACTATTATATCATTAATTCTCTACATTGTATATATAATCCCTATAAGATTTTGCAATACATTTACAAGGAAAATTTTATATATTCCGAAAATTTTCCAACCCCTTATGCTACAATATATTACATAAAAAACTTTCGAAACAAAAAGCTTTATTAATATTTTATATTAAAGTAAATGCAATAATGAGTTCAGAAAACTGCACTTCATTATTGCATTTTTTATTTTTTAAATAATAAAACTAAACTAAACTTTTGCTATATATTCATATGGCAATGGAACTATTTTTCCTGCTGAAGGAATCTTAATTAATTGTTCTAATGTGTCTTTTACTATTGCTGTTTGCATTTCTACATTATTAGGTTCTCCTGCATTAGCTCCCATTGGAACTCTTGGTGCAACTGCTCTTGGTGTACCAGTTTGTCTAACAACCGGTGGAAGGGCAGCTATTATTATTGTAGGAATTCCTATTTTTTCAATCGCTCTCTGCACTAAAACTGCAGATCTATGACAAGTTCCTCATCCAGCAGTCATAATTACTGCATCTACACCTTCATCTTTTAAAATTTTAGCTATAGATGGGCCTGTTTCTTCTCTAAATTTTTGTTGGTTTCCACCACCACCCATGAATCCTACATGAGTTGGAGCAACTGCTTTTATAAATCCTGCATCTGCTAACTCTCTTAATCTATCTAGTGGAAACATAGCGTTGATGTCTTTATTAACATCTGAGTTATCATATCCACCGTGAGATACCATCATATCTGATGTTTTAGCATCTCCTGGTATTAATCTATATGTGAAGTCACCTGCTAAATTAAATCTTTTATCTTTTTTCAAATGAACTCCTGATGCTGTAGCTATAGCTACTGTCATATCTTTTAATTCCTTTGTAACTGGCGCCCATACTGGTTCTGGAGTTATAGGAACAAATATCTCTGATTGTAAACCTTTTGTAATAGTTAAACTCATTTTAACCTTACCTTCCTTTCTTCAATTCATGTTTAAATTATTATTCATGAAAGTTTCTAGTTTAAAATTATCTGTTTATTTCAATCTATCCTTAGGTTTTAGCCCTCGTCTTTTTTGTATTTCCAAATTACTTACGTATTTTTCATTTATTTTATCAGATAATACTTCTACAAAGCTCATATTAAGTCCAATCTCTTGACCAACTTGAAGTTCATAGTCGGATATTATCATTCTCTTTGGTATTTTTAAATAGCCAAGTCTTCCTTTAAAATCTATAGCAACTGCACCATCGGATACTTCTACGATAACACCTTCCATTTCTATAATCTTATCACCGTATTTTAAATTCATTTATATCCCTACTTTGTGCTATATTTTTCTTTTCTCTTCTCACTCATTGGTATTGAAGTTTCATTTAAAGCTCTTTCTATTTTTACATTTTCAGCTTTTTCTATTAATTCTAAGTTATTTTCTTTAACATTTGCATTCCAAGCTCTTTCTGGCTTTTTAACATCTTCTCCAGCCATAGCAGCTTTAAGCATTTCAACGCCTCTTATAGCATCTTCTGGACATAATGTGTTGCATTCTAGAACTTCGTTTTCTATTCCACCTTCTGATTTGTTGTTATCTATCATGTATTTCATATATTTATTACCAACAACTAAAGCACCTTGAACTGCACAGAATGAGAATGCTACACATGGTATTCCTCTCATACCTATTTGTTCTACATGGCTTGCAAAGTCAATGTGATTGTTTCCAAAACCTTCAGTTGTAACAAAAGCACCATTAACATCTAAAGCTTCTACCATCATACCCATTCTTTCTGATACATAGAATTTTTCACTGTTGATTTGTGGGCTTCCTACAAATATAACTCCACATAAATCTAATTCTTCATCCTTCATGCATTCCATTACAAGAGGTTCTCTCCAATAATGTCTTGAGCATTCTTTTGAAGCAGGTCCAATACAAGTTAATGCATGAATACCACCATCTAATACTTCAAGTGGTGAAAGCATAACTGGAACATTTCCTAAATCAACATTTGGTTTACCACCTAGGTAACCTACTGGTTCCACTGGTAATATTAAATTGTCGTGCATAGCACCTTGACCCATTATTTCTTTAACAACTACAACTTTTTTCTTTCCTGGTCTTCTTACTTGTTCAAAAGTTTCACTATCAACTACTAAAGATTCATCTTCTAAAGCTTTCATAGCTTCTCTAATTTCTTGAGTTATGAAATCTGTTGCTTTGTGTGCAGCCATAGGGCCTGGTCTTTCCATATTAGTTTTTTCTTTTATAGTTACTTGAGTTTTGATGAATATTTCACCCTTATCTGGTGATCCTGGTCTATTAAACATAATATTTTCTTCTAATATACCTTCTGATGAACCAAATTCACCTATTTGAACTCCATTTTCATCTGTTCCTGTTACCATTACAATAACACCATCTAATACTCTAGTTACTCCTGTTCCTAATTTGCTATCTCCTTCTTTTGTAGCAATTGGTTGTACATCCATTATAGTTTCACTATAAGTGTTGTATTTATCTGGAGTTATTATATCTAATTCCACTTTTTTTACAAGTGGACTAACATTTTTAGCATCTTCACAAATGTTTTCTCTTATATAAAGAGTTGTTCCTTCTATTTTTGTTTCTTTAGCAAATTCTATTTTATCTATTTTATAATGTTTTCTAGTAAGACTTCTTAGAACTTTTTCTTCTAATTTAACTTCTTTTTCATTTTTTAAAGATGGAGTTACTGAAGCTGCTACAACTTGACCTTCTTCAGCTTTTACTGTTGGAACTTTTGCTGATTTTGTAGCACCTACATTACCATTTAAAGGAACTTCTATATCAATTCCTTTTCCTTCGGCAATTTTGATTCTTAAAGTTCCACCACTTATTGTTGCTTTTGAATCAACATTCATGTTTACTTCCTCCTCAAATCCTTCTAATATATCTGGTGTTACAGGAGTTAAAGCTGGTGTGTCTACTGATAAAGTTGCTCCAACTACTTCTTTTCTTGTAAGACCCCTTTCATCTAATGAGATTAAAAGAGAATCTACAAGTTTAGGGAAATGCATCGAATTTTCTAAATCACTAGCTTTTATAGTATCTCCTGCTTTTAAGTTATATTTTAGAACTGCTTTTTCATTTTCTTCAGTTAATTCTTCTGAATCTTCTTCAGTTTTTTCTTCTGAACCACCTATTGTTTTAGCTCCTTCAATTATGTCTGGAGTCAATGGTGTTAATGAATCTACAGTTTTTAACAATTTAGCTCCTATTACTTCTCCAACCTTTAAACAATCAGCTGGAATAGTTAATAAACCTGAATCCACCATATCTGGGAATATTTCTGGATCTTCCAAATTATCTGCTGATAATATTGTTCCTTCTTCTGTTCTACAACAAACTACAGCATGTTCATTTTTTAATTCTTCTGCATGTTCTGCTGACATTGACATATTAGATTACCTCCTAACTTTTTATTACTTTTCTCCCTCTGGAAGTCTTCTTGTTAATGTATAATCAATTGTTCTAAATATGTGATCAGTATGATGATATACTGGCATATTAGCCTTAGGAGCTATTTGCATAACTGTATTTGAACAGTCATTACAATTTGATATTAATATTCTTTCTGCTCCGTCTTTTTTTAACTGCATAACTGCAGCCGCTTGGCCTGGTCATTCACCAGGTGTTTTACATTTTCCTGGTCCATTTCCTTTACCTTTTGGATATTCTATATTTTTGCAATCAACTACTCCTGCAATTTTTGCATTCATCTTAGTTGCTACATCTTTTAATCTTTCTTCATTAGCTCCACAGGCACATACTAGTAGTCCTAATGATCCTTTATATTCTGGTAATGGTATTGTAACTATAGCTCCACCAGATATTTTAGTAACAACATCTTTTTCTATGTGTCCAGCTTTTCCAGTGTATGGTCCACCTATTACTAGTTCTCCATATTCACCATCTATTCCACCAGATTTTTCTATCAAATCTTTTACTGGTGTTCCAACTGGCACCTGTAGAAATATATTTGGTTTATTACCTGATTTTAATTTTCCTATTACTGTTATATCTTTATCTATGACTGGTTTTCCTTCTTCTACAGCTCTTGTAATATTTGCTAAAGTTTCAGCATTCATTACAATACACTTTGCTTCTATAGGAAGCTCTGTTACATCTAACCATTTATCAAATATTGCATGAATTATAGCTCTTTCTTCACCCATTGGGTATAAATCTTTAAGTAATTTTATCTCTATATCATTTACATTTTTTAATGATTTTTCTAATACTTTAACAGCTTTTTCATGTTTTGCTTTTATTGCTATGTATCCTTTTTTTGAATTAGTAGCTTTCATAGCATACTTAATACCATTTATTATTAATTCAGGTGTTTCTTCTATAACTTTCATATTGTGATGAAGTGCTGGTTCGCATTCTACACAATTTGCTATAATATAGCCATCTTTATTATCTGACTTTAGTTTTATATGAGTTGGGAAACCTGCTCCACCAGCTCCAACTATCCCTGCTTCAAATACAGTATCTACTAAATTGTCGCATTTTTTAATTTTAACGAATTCTTTTGTTTGATTTCCATCTGCCTTAATTATAATTTCTGTATCTGTAACTTTATCTACTACACCAGTCACACTAGTATGTATTTTAGCACCAAGTCCATTTGGCTCTGCTATACATTCACCTCTTTTCACCTTTTGTCCTTTCTTTACACAAGACGTATCTGGTGCACCTACGTGCATCTTAAGGGAGAATTTATATAACTTCTCCATAAACCCACCTCCAAACTCACTGTCATTTATATTTGAAGCATAAACTATGCCAACTTTGTTAAAAAAACTAACAAGTCCTATAAACTTAGATTATAGCTCAACTGTAGATGTATAAATAAAACTTATAATGCTTATATTATATTGGATAATGTTATTTTTTTGACACTTTTAATTTTTATTTTAAATTTTTAAATATTCTTTCTCCATTTCTCAAGAAAATATTGATTTTATGCTTTTGTTGTTTTTTTGACATATATGTATAAAAAATTGACATTTTTATTCTTTATATATAAGTTTTAAAATAAAATCTTTTTCCATATGATTCTATTCGCCAAAAACAGCTTTTACTTTATATTTTTTTTAATATTTTTTATTTTAAATTATACCTTCAATGTAAAGTAAAAAAGGGGCTGTTGCACTAAGAATAAATCCTACAATATATTGTGTTAACTTTAAATTTGCAAAACAATATATTGTATGTAAATTTTTTAATGCGACAGCCTCTTTTATTATATCCCCTCATATGCATTTACTAGAATTTTAATTTTTTAGATTCTAAATTTAAACTAAGCAAATTTACATACTTATTTATATTTTAAAACAATTTTTTAAAATATTGAGGCAAAAAAATAAATAGGAGATTTTAGTGATATCTTTCTATCAAAAATCTCCTATTTATAATGCTACTAGCTAATTATAATTGTGTATAAGGTATCTCTATATAAATACCTTTACCTTCTTCAATTTTTAATCTTAAAACCCCTCTATTACCTTTAAGAGGAATAACCGAATTAAAGTCTATTTTTTCAGAATCTCCTGTTATTTCCAAGGATTTTTCATCGAAGCCTTCAAGCATTGAAGCCATTATAGGTGATATAGCAGGAACATCTTTAGTTAATTTAGCACCTACTACTTCTCCCCTAATCAAAACCTTTTCATTTAATTCTATCAATAAAGAATCTTTAAGCTTCTCAAAATGCATAGGATTTTCCAAGTCTTCTAAGGTTATAATATCTCCAGATTTTAAATTATTTTTTAAAACCGCTTTTTCTTCTGGTAATTCTATTTTTATTTTTTTATTTTCGCCAAAAGAATTAGGATTTTCTACTATATCTTTAGTTAATGGTGTTAATGAATCTATAGTTTTTAATAATTTTGCTCCTATTACCTCTCCTACTTGTAAGCATCCTTCTGGTATAGTTAATAGCCTCGAATCCACCATATCTGGAAATATATTCGGATCTTCTAAATTGTCTGCAGATAATATTGTTCCTTCTTCTGTTCTACAACACACTACTGCAGGTTCATTTTTTAACTCTTCTGCATGTTCTGCTGACATTGACATATTAATCCATCTCCTTATAATATCATAAATAAATATGATTATTCTTTATCTATTGGAAGTCTTCTTGTTAATGTATGATCTATTGTTCTAAATACATGATCTGTATGATGATATACTGGAATTCCTAGATTTGGCGCACAACACATAACTGTATTTGAACAATCACTACAATTTGATATTAATATTCTTTTTGCTCCATCTTTTTTTAATTTCATTATTCCTGCAACCTGTCCTGGACAATCTCCTGGAGTCTTACATTTATTTGCTCCTCTTATTTCTTCTACATTCTTACACTTAGTAACACCTACTACTTCTGATTTCATTTTAGAAGCTATATCCCTTAATCTTTCTTCGTTTGCACCACAAGCACATACTAATAATCCTAGTGGTCCTTTATATTCTGGTAATTGTATTGTAACTATTGCTCCACCTGACATTTTAGTTACTACAGATTCTTTTATGTCCCCAGCTTTTCCTGTATATGGTCCACCTATTACTACTTCTCCAAATTCCCCATCTATTCCACCACATTCTTCTATCAAGTCATGTATTGGTGTTCCTACTGGCATATCAAATAATACATTAGGTTTGTTACCTGTTTTTAATTTACCTATTATTGTTATGTCTTTATCTATAACAGGTTTTCTTTCCTCTACTGCTCTTGTTATATTAGCTAAAGTTTCTCCATTAATTACAACACATTTTGCTTCTAATGGAAGTTGAGTTGGTGCTAACCACTTTCCTAATATAGCGTGAATTATAGCTCTTTCTTCTCCCATTGGGTATATATCTTGAAGTTCTTTTACTTCTATATCAGAAGCTCCTTTTAAATGATCTTTTAATATTTTTATAGCATTTTCATGCTTACCTTTTATTGCTATATATCCTTTTGGAGCATTAGTTACTTTCATAGCATATCTTAATCCCTTAATTACTGTATCAGGATCTTTTTCTATAAATGCTATATTATGGCGTAGTGCTGGTTCACATTCTACACAATTTGCTATAACATAACCATCTTTCATATCTGCTTTTAATTTTATATGTGTTGGAAATCCAGCTCCACCAGCTCCTACTATACCTGCTTCAGCAATAGTCTCCAGAATATCCTCACAGTCTTTAATTTTAACAAAATCTTTTGATTGATTTTCATTTGCTTTTATTATTATTTCTGCATCTGTAATTTTTTCAACTACACCAGACACACTTGTATGTATTTTAGCACCTAATCCATTAGGTTCAGCTATACATTCTCCTCTTTTAACTTCTTGTCCTTCTTTAACACATGCTACATCAGGTGCTCCTACATGCATCTTTAAAGGAAACTTGTACATTTTTTCCATATCATTACCCCCTGTGTTTTTTCTTTACAATATTCATTATAAAAACAAAATAACAGTTTTACTACTAAAAACTGCATATATAAAATTATTCTATAAGATATCCTATTGCTATAAATAAAACTTATAACATCTATAAATTTTATAAATAAACTTTTAACAAAGTTTTCGTTCCTATATCTATACAATAGGATTAATTTCACAAATTCAATATGATATGTATTATTTTAATATATGATTTTATAAATAATTTTTCCTGCATATATTTTAGTTCAAATAAAAAAACAAAGGCATAAAAGCCTTTGTTTTTTTATCTTTATCCGATGACTATCCGCTCTAATACTCTCATTTTCTTCAAAGTAGGAGTAAAGAGCGGTTACGTCCCTGGATAACGATTTCTAAGGTTCAGTGAGAGTAAAAACACTCTCTGAAACCAAGAACTCTGTTTATAGAGGAAGTTCTATATTTATTCCTTTTCCTTCTTCTATTTTTATTCTAAGTACTCCACCCTCAACAGAAGCTACTCCACAATCTTCTGAACAAACTTCTTGTTCTTCTATAACTTCTACAACCTCTTCAGATTTAGGTGCTTCTTGTTTACTTTCTTCTGCTCCACCAATTTCTTTATATCCTTCAACTATAGCTGGAGTTAATGGTGTTAATGAATCTATAGTTTTTAATAATTTTGCTCCTATTACTTGACCTACTTTTAAGTTATCTTCTGGTATAGTTAACAGTCCAGAATCAACCATATCTGGGAATATATCTGGATCTTCTAAGTTATCTGCAGATAATATTGTTCCTTCCTCTGTTCTACAACAAACTACTGCTGATTCATTTTTTAATTCTTCTGCATGTTCTGCTGACATTGACATAATAATATACCTCCTAAGTTTAAATATAATTTTATTTTTAGAGCTTCTCTTTTGGAAGTCTCCTTGTTAACTTATAACCTACAGTTCTAAATACATGGTCTGTCTGATGGTAAACAGGCAGTTTCATTTTTGGAGCTATACCCATAACAGTATTAGAACAATCACTACAATTAGCTATTATTATCCTTTGTGCTCCTTTACTCTTTAAATACATAACAGCAGCAGCTTGACCTGGACATTTACCTGGAGTTTTACATTTATAAGATCCCTTAACCTCTACTACATTTTTACACTTAGTTATAGCTACTACTTCTGATTTCATTTTATGAGCTATGTCTTTTAATCTATCTTCATTTCCGGCACAAGCACAAATTAAGAGCCCTACTGGTCCTTTATATTCTGGTAATTCTATAGTTACTGTTACTCCACCTGAAGTCTTTGTTATTACAGAACTTTCTATATCTTCTGGTAATCCAGTATAGGGTCCTCCTACAATAATTTCTCCATACTTTCCATCTATGCCTCCGCAGATTTCTATCATATCTTTCATAGACTTTCCTATAGGTTCTTGTAAAAACACATGTGGACCAATACCTTTTTTTAACTTTCCCATGAGAGTTATGTCTTTATCTATAACTGGCTTTCCATCCTCTACTGCTCTAGTTATATTTGCTAAAGTCTCTACATTTAAAACTACACAATTAGCCTCTATAGGTATTTGTGTAGGTGATAACCATTCACCAAATATGGAATGTATCAAAGCTCTCTCTTCTCCAGAAGGATATATATCTATTACTTCTTTTATTTCTATATTTTGTTCACTTTTTAAATATTCTCTAAATGTTTCTATAGCTTTTTTACGTTTTCCTTTTATTCCTATATAAGCCTTTTTTGCATTAGTAGCTTTCATAGCATACTTTATACCTTTTATTATAAGTTCTGGATTATCTTCTGCTAAATATATATTATGATGTAAGGTTGGCTCACATTCTGCACAATTAGCTATTATATATCCTTCAGGTATATTAGCTTTTAATTTAACATGAGTTGGGAAACCAGCTCCACCTGACCCTACTATTCCAGCTTCATAAACCATATCTACAATACTATTACATTTCTTTATCTTAACAAAATCTTTATTTTGTTTTTCTGAAGCTTCTATTAATATTTCTTTGTCTGTTATTTTGAAAACCTTACCAGATACACTAGTATGAATTTTCGCCCCCAATCCATTAGGCTCTGCTATAATCTGCCCTCTTTCTACAAATTGCCCCTCTTTAACACAGGCTACACTAGGTGCACCTATATGCATTTTAAGATAAAACTTGTATAAATTTGACATTTTATCACTCCTTAGGAAATTCACATTTATTATGATATCATATTTTGACTATTGTAACAATAAATAATAGAAATATGTCAATAACAATATATTATATAACAATACATATTTATTTATTATACTTATTATACTTTAAACTTTTCAACATTATACAAAAATCATTTTTAATTTAAATTAAATTATATTGATTTAATTTATAATATAAAGTACTTCTTTTTATATTAAGTATTTCTGCTGCTTTCTTTTTATTTCCTTTAGTTATTTCCATTACTTCCTTTATTATCTTTTTTTCTGTATTTTTAACTACTTCATTTAAATCATATCTATGATGAGATTCTCCTTCAATTTCTTCTACATCTTGTACTATATGTCTAGGCACAGAAGATACAGTTACTTCTCCATTAGTTGATAAAACTACCATTCTTTCTACCACGTTTTTTAACTGCCTTATATTTCCTTCCCACTTATATGAGCATAAAATATTATAGACTTCTTTATCTATAGTATTTATCTTTATACCTTCCTTATCTGATATTTGATTTATAAATAAATCTATAAAATCTTTAATATCATCTCTTCTTTCTCTTAAAGGTGGTAACTCTATATGCACTACTGCAAATCTATAAAATAAGTCTTCTCTAAAAGTATTGTCCTTTATCATAGACTGCAAATCTCTATTAGTTGCAGCTAAAATTCTACAATTAACCTTTATTCCCTTTTGACTACCTATTCTATAAACTACACCATCTTGTAGAACTCTTAACAGTTTAGCTTGCATACTAAGAGGCATGTCCCCTATTTCATCTAAAAATAAGGTACCATTATTGGCAAATTCAAATTTACCTATCTTACCTTCTTTTAATGAACCTGTAAAAGTTCCCCCTACATACCCAAACAATTCACTTTCAAAAAGATTTTCGGGTATAGCACTACAGTTTATAGCTACAAAATTTCCAGTCCTTCCACTAGCTTTATGTATGGCTTTTGCAAAAACCTCTTTACCTGTTCCACTTTCTCCTGTAATAAGAACACTAGCAGAGGTAGGTGCTACTTTTTTAGCTATAGCAATATTTTCTATTATCTTTTGACTCTTACCTATAATAGAGGAAAAACTATAATTCGAAGCTATTTCTTTCTTATATGCGCTTTCAAAAAATTCTACTTTCTTTTTTTCCTGCATAAGCTCTTTAGATAAAGATATTACTTCTGTTATATCTCTGTCTGTGGATGCTACTGCTATTAATTTATTTTTACTATTAAATATAGGTACAGCACTTAATATAACAGTTTTACCTGGAGAAGGCTCATTGTTTACATTAGTTATTTTTCTAGGTTTTTTTAAGACTTTTAATATTAAAGCATTGGGAAAAAAGACTCCTAAATACTTCCCTATTATTTCTTCCCTCTTCACTCCATATAAATCTTCCGAACTTTTATTCCAATATATTACTACACCTTTGTTATTTGTTATACAAACTGCCTCATGCATATTCTCTAAAATTCTATCTTGAAGGGTATATAGTTCTTCCACATTTGTATATAGCTCATTATTCAAATCATCTAAATATACTATTCCCATTATTTTCTTATTATGAATTATAGGTAATCTTTCTATTTTATTTTTAACCATTATATTTCTAGCAGAAATAATTGATTTTCCCTCTGAAATTGTTATTACTTCTCTTTTAATATAATTTTCTAAATTATCGTCAAAAACGTCACCATTATTTTGTAATTCGTATAAATCATTTTTAGTAAATATACCTATAATATTGTCCTCTTCATCTACTATAAGAACTTCATCTTTATAAAGTTTAGCCATTTTGTTAAAAGCATCTGATATTGTTTCATTTTTAAATACCTTTATAAACTCTGTCTTCATTACATTTTTTACAGTATAAATTAATTCTATAGAACTATTCATATTATATTCCTCCAATGTACCATAAACATAATATATGTTTGTGTATAGCAGGCTGCGTTTATGGTATCATATAGTATATATATATTTTAACATAATTAATTAATATTTAATCATTATAAAATTATTTCATAAACTTTTACTTATAAAATGTTATTATAACTCACACACTTACATATTATAATAATTTTTATTATATATAAAAATTAAGTTTTTTAATAAAACACTTTGTATAATTTTTAATATTTCTAAATTTTTTTAATAAGATAATTTCTAGTAGCTATAAAGATATTAAGCGCAAGCAAAAAATTTTTAGAAATATTATTATATTAACCCCAGCACAATACTAACTTTAAAAAGGATTGATTTTAATGAACGTATCTGCAATTATCGTGGAATATAACCCAATGCATAAAGGACATCTATATCACATTAAAAGAACAAAAGAATTAACAAATTGTGATGCTTTAATTTGTATAATGAGTGGCAACTTTGTTCAAAGAGGATTTCCTTCTATTTTAGATAAATGGACTAAAGCTGATATAGCACTATCTAATGGAGTAGATTTAGTTTTAGAATTACCTACATTATATAGTCTTTCTTCTGCAGAGTTTTTTTCTTTTGGGGCTATAAGCATTTTAAATAATTTAAATGTAGTAAATAATATTTGTTTTGGAAGTGAAGTAGGAAATATTGAAAATTTAAATAATATAGCAAAAACAATTTTAGATGAACCTTTAGAATATAAAAATCTTTTGAAAAATTATTTAGATAAAGGTTTATCTTTTGCTAAAGCTAGAAATTTAGCTTTAGTAGAATTAAATAAAGATAGTAAAATTATACAGGAAGATATAAATAAGATACTATCTTTATCTAATAATATCTTAGGAATAGAATATTTAAAATCTTTAATGTTAGTTAATAGTTCGATAAAACCATTAACTATAACTAGGAAGGGATCAAATTATACAGATGAAAACTTACATCAAGAATATTCTAGTGCTTCCTCTATAAGAAAATATTTGAAGGAAAATAAAGATATTGATATTCTAAAAGATTTTTTACCTTTAGAAGGATTTTTAGAATTAAAAAAATTAATCTCAAAAGGTTGTAACTTTTCTATGGAAGATTCTATGATTAATTATATAAGATACAAACATATTTCTGGATATAAAAATTTACACAATCTTATTGATGTTTCAGAAGGATTAGATAATAGAACATATAAAGCATTAGGCAAAAATTTCACATATGATATTTTAGTAAAAGAAATAAAAAGCAAAAGATATGCCTATAGTCGTATAGGTAGAATTCTGTGTCAATATTTCATAGGTTTTGAAAACTATGATTTAAATTCTTTACTTAGAAGCACTCCAAACTATATAAGAGTTTTAGCCTCTAACGAAAATGGATTAAAGGTATTAAAACAAATAAAAAAACATTCTTCCATTAATATATATACAAAAATACCTAAAAACACTACAACTTTTCTAAATTTAGATATACAAGCTACTAATGCTTATTCTATGTTAAATAATAACATAAAATTTAATGAAGATTATTTTAGAAGTCCTACTATAATAAAAAATACTATTTATTAATGTAATAATATTTAATTTTAAAAATATAATTATAATAAATCAATTATAGGAGCCCTATAGTGACTTTATTTTTTTATATAATGTTATTTTTAATACTTATTTTATTATTTAAACTTTTAAAGAACGAAAATATAATTATAACTTTTTTATGTTCAATTATAATAATATACATTATTATAGCTCCTAAATTTTGCATAGAAGCTACATTATCTGGTGCTAAGTTATTCTTTTATAAGGTTTTTCCTTCTCTATTTCCTTTTGTAATACTTACAAACATAATAATAAATTATGGTGGAGTACATATATATTCTAAAATATTTGGCAAAATTTTATGTACACCTCTAAGATTAAAAAAAGAATGTAGCTTTCCTTTGATAATAAGTTCCCTTTGTGGATATCCTTTAGGAGCCAAGTATTCCTGTGATCTTTATCAAAATGGGGATATTAATTTTTCTACTTTAGAAAGGCTTATAAATATAGCCTCTAATGCTGGCCCTTTATTTATCATTGGATCTGTAGGTACTTCTATGCTAGGTAATCCTTATGCTGGATATATATTGCTCTTATCAAATTATATTTCTTGTATTATAATAGGTATTATTTTACCTAACAGAAGTACTAAAATGTATAGGGATTTTAAAGAAAATTTTAAAATATCAAATAAGAACATAGGTGAATCTTTAAAAAATAGCATTGAGGGTGCTATAAAAACTTGTATAAGTGTGGCAGGATTTGTAATACTGTTCTCTTTATTGCTTAGCATAATAAAAAACAATTTTATTTTTAAATTTTTGCTAAATAATCTATGCATTTATTTTAACATAGATAAAAACCTAATAGAAGGATTCCTATTAGGTTTAGTAGAAATGACCAATGGATGTTATTTAATTTCCACAAGCTCTATTGATATATCTAAAAAATTAATATTAATAAGCTTTTTATTAGCTTTTAGCGGATTTTCTATAATATCTCAAGTTTATTCTTTTACTTATAAACAAGGTGTAAATATTAAAAGATATATAAAAATTAAATTTATGCAAGGAATTATAGCTTCTATAACCTGCTTTGTTTTATATAAAATTCCTATATTCTCCATGTATTTAGATGCTTTTACAGACAAAGGCCCTAATATAATTTTAAGTAATAATTTATTGTTTATATTTATCTTATTACTTTTAATTGTACCTTTAATGATACATTATATAAAATCCTTAAATAAAATTTAGTTATTTTATATTTCTTAATTCTTTTATATTTTCCCTTATAGTATCTGTTTTTAAATCTACACTTTCTTCTAAAGAAGCCGCAAAGGCTTCTAAATTTTTTCTTAATATATTCATCATTTGTTGAGATTTTTCTTCGATTTCTCTATCTAAATCCGTTAATAATTCATCTGCATAGTCCCTGGCCCCTACTCGTATATATTTAGATTCTTTTTCCGCATTTTTTATTATAGCTTCCGCCTTAATATTTGCCTCTCTTGTTATGTTATGATTTTCTATTTGCTTTTTAAACATTATTATATTTTCTTTTTTAATATGTTCTGCTTCTTCCATAGCTTCATTTAATATTCTTTCTTTTTCGTCACATATCCATTGAGCCTTTTTAAATTCATCCGGAAGACAATTTATTATCTTATCTATCACTTCTAGGGACTCTTTCTTATTTATAGTAACCTTTCCTGTTAAAGGAATACTTGAACCTGATTCTATTAGTTCTTCTAAATATGATAAAAGCTTAATAACATCCATTAAGTAACCCTCCTAAATACATTCCTTTTTATGATTTATCCTTTTTTCAATATCTGGTATTATTTCATCTGGTACCAAATCTTTTATACATCCACCAAACATAGCTACCTGTTTTACTGAAGATGAGCTTAAATAAGAATACTTTGCATTTGTCATCATAAATACTGTTTCTATATTAGGATCTAATTTATTATTCATAAGAGCCATCTTAAATTCATATTCAAAATCTGACATAGTTCTAAGGCCTTTAATTATAACCTGAGATTTCTTTTCTTTCATAAAATCTATTAAAAGCCCACTAAAACATTGAACTTCTACATTGTTATAATTACTAGTAACTCTTTTTATTATTTCTACTCTTTCCTCTACTGAAAAAAGACCTTTTTTTTCTGGGTTTACAAGTACTGCTACTATTAGTTTATCAACAACCCTAGAAGATCTTTTGATTATATCTAAATGTCCTTTAGTTATAGGGTCAAAACTTCCTGGGTACACTGCAGTTTTCATTTTAGTCCTCCTTAAATTTATAAAAACAAACGGTAGTGTTTCCATATTTTCTATGGTTAAATAATTTTATTCTTTCAGTTCCATCATATATTTCTTCTGAAGAATCTATTTTTGTAACTATTAACCCTTCTTTATTTAACAGTTCTTTTTTATCTATACTCTCCATAGCTGGAGGAATCATTTCTTTTGCATATGGAGGATCTATAAATATTAAATCAAAAACTATAGATTTCCTATCAAATTCTTCTAAAGCACTATAAGCATCCATATTAAAGCTCTTGCACATATCATCAAACTTTAAATTTTTAATATTTTCCCTTAATAAAGGATAAGTTTCAGGGCTTTTATCTACTAAATAAGAAAATTTAGCCCCTCTACTAGCTGCTTCTAATCCTAAACTACCTGTTCCTGCAAAAACATCTAAAACTTTAGCTCCATATACTCTGTTTTGTATTATATTAAATATAGATTCCTTTATTCTGTCCAAAGTTGGTCTTGTAACACTACTTTGGGGCGATAGTATTTTTCTGCCTCTGGCAGATCCAGAGATAATTCTCATGAAAATCCTCCTTATTATTTGTTGTATAATAATTAATTTTAGCACTAGCTTTACTAATACTGATATTCTATTATATTAAAATTATTCATCTAGAATAATAATCTTGCTCTTTAACAAATTTTCTTAATATTAGATGTAAAACATATTTTTATTTGATACAAAACTATCTAAGCCTAAAAATAATTTAATCCTTATTATTTTAACATATAAATTATTTCCATACAAAATTATTTACATTAATTTGTAGAAATTTGTTCTTCTAATTAAAACATATAAACTTTGAGTTATTTTTTATTTTAACTTTTATTTCTTCTTTTATCTTATTATCCTCTTCATTATTACTACTTATTATTTTTTTACTTTCCATATTAGCTATCCTAAGCAAATGTATATCTTCTATTACATCTGCCAAAAGTAAATTGCTAGAACCATGCTGTTTAAATCCAAATATTTCTCCTCCGCCTCTTAATTTTAAATCCTCTTCGGCTACAAAGAAGCCATCATTACTACTTTTCATTATTTCCATTCTTTTTCTTATGATATCATTTTTAACTTTAGCAATTAATATACAATAAGACTTATGCTTATCTCTACCTACTCTTCCTCTTAATTGATGAAGTTGAGCTAATCCAAACCTCTCTGCATTTTCTATTACCATTAAAGTAGCATTAGGTACATTTACTCCTACTTCTATAACTGTAGTAGATATTAGAGCTTGTATTTTTCCATCCTTAAAGTCTTTCATAATAGCATCTTTTTCTTTTCCTTTCATTTTCCCATGTAAAATAGCAATCTCTACCTCTTTAAAATAATACTCTTTTAGATCATTATATAATTTTTCTACAGAATTTAAATTTAATTCTTCCTTTTCTTCTACTAGAGGACAAACTATATATACCTGCCTCCCATTATTTATTTCTTTTAGTGCAAAGTTATATACTCTTCTTCTATAACTATCATTTACATAGTAAGTATCTATCTTTTGCCTTCCAGGTGGAAGCTCATCTATAATAGATAAATCTAAGTCTCCATATAAACTTAAAGTAAGACTTCTTGGTATTGGAGTTGCACTCATAACTAAAGTATCAACACTTTTTCCCTTGTTTAACATTTTGCTTCTTTGCATAACTCCAAATCGATGTTGCTCATCTGTTATAACCATTCCTAAATTATAAAATTCCACATCATCTTCAATTAAAGCATGAGTACCTATTATTAAGTCTATTTCTCCTTTTCTAAGCCTGTCTTTTATATCCTTTTTAGAAGATACCTTTACACTTCCTACCAAGAGTTCTATATTCAAATCAAAATCTTTAAATAACTTTAAAGCTTCTTCATAATGTTGCACTGCCAATATTTCTGTAGGCGCTAACATTACTCCTTGATATCCATTTTTTATTACATTAAAAAGGGATATTAGAGCTACAATAGTTTTGCCGCTACCTACATCTCCTTGTAAAAGCCTGTTCATTGGCTTTTCTATTTTTTGATCTTTGAATATTTCCTCTAAAACCTTACTTTGTGCATTGGTCAATTTAAAGGGCAATACTTTTATAAGATTATTTATTTCTTCTGAAATAGTAAAAGATATACCTTCTGTGGCTGTTTCTAAATATTCCTTTAAAAAAGATATTTTTAAGCAATAGGCTAATAGTTCTTGAAATTTTAGTCTTCTTATAGCCTCGTCTAAATCTTTCTGATTTTCAGGCTTATGTATAGTTTTTATAGATTTATCCAAGGATATAAATTTATACTTTTCAATAAGCCAATTAGGCAAATTTTCACCTATATCAATATTTTTTAGTACATTATCTACAAGCTTTATTAATAAGCTATTTTTTAAATCACCCTTCAAAGGATATTTAGGAATAATTTTTCTTTCCTCTACTTTTTCTACATATTTATCCTTTAATATTTGAGGATTACTCATAGTCAATTTTCCTCTATATTCTTTTAAAATTCCTTGAAGCACATATTCTTCATCTATTTTAAAATAATTCTTAATATAGGGTTGATTAAAC